>NZ_JAYMHD010000092.1:0-65036 GCF_035656535.1 Streptomyces sp. H51 | reverse complement strand
CCCACCCTCAAAACACGGGTCCGGTGCGCCCAGCCCTGCTCCCCATCCCCCTCGGGAGCCACTGCGAAGCTTCGGGCACCATGGCCTGTCACCGCGACGGTGAACCACCACGCCCCTGCCTCGTGACAACCCGTCACCACACCACAAGAAGTGGACCAGAACCCGACTTTGGACAGCAGTTGTTCACCGCTTCGGGAGGCGGTTGGATCAGGGCGGGGTCGATGCTCCTGAGAACGGCAGGCACCTGAGCCGGAGCCTCCATCCGCTCCAGAGCTGCTGACGAACGAGTCTCAGTCAGCGAGGTCTCTCGCTTCGTAGCTGGCCAGCCCCAGGGCAAGCAGGGGCGGCACCAGCGCGTGCAGATACCAGGCCATGTCCGTGAGGGCTGGTGCTCCGGAGAGGCTCCGCCGGTCGATCGTCGGGATGAAGGAACAGTGCGACCGGCCAGCACGAAAAAGTAGTTGGCCACCGGTTTCCGCAGCTGAGTGGTAGATGCAGACACCGACGTGGTGGTCGACGTTGGCCGGTGAATCGACCAGGGTCAGGACCTCAGCTGCCTGGTCGGTCGAAGTCGACTGCCAGTCGAACAGGTCGTCGTTGTTGACCACGTAGGAGATACCAAGCGGTTCCTGCAGCGACCACCCCTCACCGGCCAGAGATCGCACCACGGCGCCCACGGTGACGGCACGTGCGAACACGAGATCGATGTCGGCGGTTCTGGACATTCGCGGCTCCTGCGGTGGGTTGATCGATGCCGGAAGCGTTTCACGTGTTGCATCGTCATGGAGCGAGGAGCACTCCGCCCCGCCCAGCTCACGGGCGCGGGCGGAGCGTCCGGGGAGGGCGGGTCGGGGTCTCTTGGACGGCCCCCTTCGCTGCCGTCCGCCAACAGGGTGCGGTGACCGAGTGGCCTTCGCGTCTGCCTCCGTGCGCGACCGGCGCACAAGGCTGCGTCGATGCGCGGTCGCTGCCGGGGCGGCTCCGGCGTACGGCAGCACAAGGCTTGCGCCCCGCTTTATCTCGCCGTTTCCGGCCCGGACACCGTCTGGCGTGTGAGCGGCTGTTGCCGCAGGTGACAGCGTCCGCGATGGGCACTCCGCGGGATACGACCCAGGTTCGGGTCGTCCGGTACTGCGGATCCATGACTGCATACAGCGAGGTCAGCGCCTTGAAGGCCGTCGGCCTTGCACGTTTCCTGTCTCGTCGGGTGGCCGTGACTGAATGGGGTCCTGCCTGGTCAGGCTGCCGCCGGGCGCTGTCAGTGCCCGCTGCTACACCGATTCCTGGAGACGGGCCGCACTCGGCGGCCGCCGACGGGAGGGGAAGCATGGCGAAGGCACCGGAGGGATTCCACTACGTGCGCGGGCACATCCGCCGCAACCCGAAGTCCGGGAGTGCCAAGCGGATGAGCGGTTGGATGATCGCCGGGCTGCTGGCGGGGGCCTGGCTGTGGGGGCAGGTGTTCGGCTTCGAAGCGGCCACGCCCGATACTCCGGCGGAGCCGAATCCGGCGGTCAGCGTATCGGCCGGCCGATGAGAGCCGGATGGCGTGTGCGGCGCCCCCGAGGGCCGGTGGAGGTCGCATCGGCGGCCGTCGTGGCGCTGGCCGCGCTGTCGATGGCCGCCCGGGCGGTCACCGTGGTGGTCGGCGCACTGGCTGATGCATGGCCGGCCCTGCTGACGCTCGCAGCGCTGGCCGTAGTTGCTGCGGTGTGGCGGGCCAGACGAGTTGCGGCTGGTCGGCGCCGGGATGAGGCGCGTCGGGCCGCCTTGCGGATCACGCTCGCCGAGTTCGACGCCATGGACGACCGGCGTTTCGAGCATGCGCTGAGGGACTTGCTTGTCCGTGACGGATGGACGGCCCGGAGGGTGGGCGGCGGTGGGGACCAGGCCGCCGATGTCATCGGTGACCGTGCCGTCCTCGGACGGATCGTCGTACAGGCCAAGCACACACGTGTCGGCGGGAAGGTCGGCTCGTCAGTGATGTACGCCGTGAAAGGGACGGCCGGCCCTGCCCACAGGGCGGATCATGCGGTGGTCGTCACCAACGGATTGCTCACGCGCGATGCCATGACGTGGGGAGACCGGCACACGGTCTGCTGGGTCGACCGGGAGAAGCTGCGGCGCTGGGCCGAGGACGGGACCGCGCTGCACGAACTCCTCAAGCTGCCTGCCCGCTCTCGCAGCAGCCGGTTCGGGCGGGCTGCCTGACCGGCGGCCGTCCCAGCCCGTGCCAACAGCCAAGGGCAGTGTGAACCGGCGGCCGCCCGGGGCCTGGGCGCAGTTTCAGCAGGGCAGGTCTTCGGCGGTCCGGCACCGGCCAGGCCGGCTCGGGGCGCCGCGCGCAGGGCGGCGTCGAGGCAGGCGGCCAGTTCGCCGTCCGACGCTTCCGGTCGTCCCTGTACCTGCGGGCGAAGTCCTCCGCCGCCGCGTGCAGGGCACCGTTGAGTGTCGCGGCGTGCACGGCCATACCCACAGGTCACTGGCGTCGGCGCCGGAGCGTCGTGCCACAAGCGGGTCGAGGACGGGCGGCGCGTCGTCGTGGGCCTGCAATCAGACAGCGCGCGGCACCGGGCCGGCGGAGGCCATACGGATGAGGTCGAGGATGGCGAGGGTGGCGGGAGGCAGGCCGCCGTTGCGGCACGTCTCGGTAAAGTCCAGCAGGCTCGTCTTTTGCAGGCCAGTTCCGCAGCCGCTCCATGAGGAAGTCGAGCCCCGCCGCGAGCTGGGGAGGGGTAGAGCTCTCCTTCGTTGATCGGCTCCATGTCTGGTGCGTCGGGTATACGTCGGCGTCGGCACCCCGAACGGGGCCGACACCGAGCGTGTACCGCCCTGCCGGTACGCCATGGAACGTCCGACTCGCCGTCAGATGACCTTGAAAGCCGCCGGGACCACGAACCGTGACATCGGCCGCGGCCCCGCTCGGCAGTTCCTTCACCACGACCGCCAGAACACCCCGCTGCTGGGCCGACCACCAGCGATACCCGGCGACCAACGCACATGCCCTGACCACGGTCGTCAGGGCCATGGCCACCTTCCTGGCCCTGCCGCCGAGCGGCAAGAGACTTGTCCAACGCGTCATGTAACTCCCCTTGTTCACACCGCCGTTCAAGTGCATTGGCGGACGTGTGCGGAGCAGCGTACCGAGATGCTCGGAGTGGAAAGTTCCCGCTGGGCGGCTGTGGGACCGGTGACCTCTACTGAACTTGAATGCGTGATGTCGGGGCTTGCCGGTTGGCAGCGACAGACCCGGCTCACGGCTTTCCTGGCGGCCGGAGCGCGAGGATGATGTCCGCGTGATCCGGGATCTGCCGCCATTGCCGTTGCCCCAGTACGCCGTCGTCCGTATCGGCTGCTCAGCAGACGTGCCCGACGAGATCGGCAGTGATCTACGGCAGAAGGGCATCCCGGCGGGGCTGATCGGTTACGAGTACCAACCGCTTGGCGAGGCGGGGCTCCTGGACGGGACCGGTGAGAGCGGGTTGGTCGTCTTCGGGACCAGCAGCCTGTTCGGACGGCTCGGCATCGACGTGGCGTCGCGTCGCGTTGTGCACATCCCCACACCCGAGTCCGCAACCGCCAACTACGTGAACAGGGACCTTGCACTCTTCCACGAGTGCGTCGCAGCCACGATCGCCCGCTTCCCGTTCTATGAGGAAGGCGAGGAGGACGGCTTCCAGGCGGCGGCGGACGAACTGCGCGAGCTCGTCACCACCCTTGATGACACCGCACTTGCCCACAACGGGTTCTGGGAGACCCTGTGCGACGACGTAGAGATGGGCGATTACGCGAACTGGCGGGATTGAGACGCCTCGGCTGCTTCCGGCATCAGGCCCGTGGCTGCCAGGCAGCCGTCGACCAGTGGGCGGTACTGAAGCCGCTTGAGCCGACGCTTCACGGCCTGGGTGATCTGACCGAGGTCCGTGGCGGCGAGGTTGCCGACATCGCGTTTGACCAGCGGCCACATGCCCTCCTGCGGGTTGAGCTCAGGCGCATGGGCCGGCAGGCAGACCGCCCGCGCCGTCATGGAGACGGGGGAGAACGTGGTGACACTGCCCGCCGCCGGGAGCGTGTCCGAGTTCGCTGCGGCCGCTGAGGCGGTGCTGCGCCCGCTGGTCGACGGTCGGACCGTGGACCTGGCCACGCTCGCGGAAACAGCCGGCCTCCCCCTGGCGGACATCGCCGGGCTGGTCCAGGAGCTCGTTGCCGGGCAGGCCGCGACGGCCGGTGGGGAGCCTGCTGTGACGGCACGACGCGCTCTGGGCACCTACCGGTGCCGGGCGATCCCGGAGGGCTGCCCGTGCGGCCGCCCCCCGGCGCGCAGTGGATCGGCACAGCCCCCAACTACACCACCGGGCGCGCGCAGACTCTGCTTGCTCCGGCCCTCGCCGCCCACCCGTCGCTGCGGGTCTCCACGCAGGCCGGCTACTTCACGGCGGCCACCGGTGCCGAAGCCGTGAACGCCGGTGCCCTCACCGAGGACCAGGCTCTGGCCGGGCACAGCCTCGCCCCGGACTACGTGCGCTGGCAGACCGCCCGAAACCGCGAGCAACTCGGGCGCGACCGGCTGGGCCTGGTCCTGCTCCACAGCCCCGAGTGCGCCCGCTCCGGCGACCGCCCCGTCCTGCACCACGCGATCCGGGACGCCTTCGCCGTCCTCGAGGAAGCCGCGGCGGCCGGGCATGTGGCCGGGTACGGCGTCGCCACGTGGGCGGGCCTGGAGGAAGAGGTGTTCACGGTGGGGGAGCTGCTCGCCCTGGCCGCCGACGCCGCCGGCGGGACGACGCACCACCTGGCCGCGGTCCAGCTGCCTGTCAGCCTGGTGATGACGCCCATCGTCCAGGCCCTTCACGGCCAGGGCCCGCTCGCGGCCGCCACCGGTGCGGGGCTGCGGGTGTTGGCGTCCGCGCCGCTGCACGGCGGCGAGCTGCCCGGCATGGTCGACCAGGAGCTCGCCGACCTCATCCGGCCCGGCCTGACCCCGCACAGGCGTGCTTCCTTACGGTCGCGTCATGCCCAGGAGTGACGGAAGTCCTCATCGCGGCCTCGAGTACGCCACACTGGAGACAGGCGGCCGACGCCGTCGCCCAACCCTCCCTGAACGCCGTCCAGTTGCGGGAGATGGCTGGTGTACTCGCCTCCGCCTGACCCGGACACCGAGCGCCGCATGCGCGCCCACCACGCCCGCGCCGCGAAGGCCCTGGACGTGCAGACCGAGCGAGGCGGGGAGTTCTGGGGATGGGCCGGGCGCACCCTGGGCGCCCCGGCCCGCACCGCAGCCGACAAGCGGCGTGGCTGCGGCTGGTGTCCGCGCCGGAGGACAAGGCGTCGGGGAAGCTGTGGGACGGCGCCCTTGACGCCCAGCACGCCTTCGGCGACCTCGACGGCCACCGGCCCGCGCTCCTGGCCGTCCACGACGCCGTCGACGACGGCACCGCCTACCGGGCGGAGCTGTCGGCGCGCGTCGATCAGCCGGTCCTGTCCGACGCCCCGATCCTCCAGCACGACCTCCGTCTGCCGGAATCCAGGTGGCAGGAGCTCGCCGGGACGCTGGAGAAGGTGTCGGCTGTCGACACCAACCGTGTCGCCGTACGACAGCAGTACATGGACCGGGCGGTTCCCGAGTTCGTTGGCATCCCGGCCCCCGCCGGCATCTGCTGGGCCACCGCCCACGCCGACGTGCACTGGGCGAACCTCACCGCGTCGCCCGTGCGGATTTTGGGCCGGGAAGGGTGGGGTCGCGCGCCGGAGGGGTTCGACGCCGCCACTCTCTACGCCTACACGCTGCTCGAGCCGGACACCGCCGCCCGCGTCCGCGCCGTCTTCCCGGTGTTGGGCAGACCCGCCGGCCTCGCCGCCGAAGCGACCGTGTGTGCCCAACTGCTGCAGACCGTGGCTCGCAGCGACAACCTGGTCCTCGAGGACCGACTCCGGAACTGGGCTGAGGAACTCCGCCGCCGCTGACCTGCCGTACCCGGCATGCCGTCACTGGTGTGGTACCAGCTGAGCCTGTTGAGCATGCCGTCGTCGAGTGCGGGTCGTCATGGTCGCGGAGGTCAGCCGCCAGCGGCCCGAAGTGGATCGTGCTGGGGCAGTGTTCGCACACCATGCGCGCTTCGGCCTCGTTGTTGAGCCGGAGGTGGTCAGCGCCGCTCAGGGTCGAGGTCTGGCCGCAGATGGACGCAGGCGCCTGTCGACAGGATCAAGGCGACAGCGTGTTCAGCGATTGCTTCCCGTTCCGCCGGGGTGCACTTCATCCTCTGCGATGGCCCCGACAATATCCGGACTCTGCCTCTGCCTCTGCCGCTGCCTCTGCCTCTGCCTCTGCCGCTGCGGACGAAGCGGGCGCTGTCGGCACGTGTGCCCGCTGTGCCGCGTCGCCTCGGCTGACAGCCCCGTGACCAGCCGGATGTCACAACTCCTGGGAAAAAATGCACTGTTGTGGTGCGCGAGGACCGACTGAAGCGCATCTCCCATGGAAAGGGTGTGGCATGGAGCCTGTGATTGCCGGAGCGGTGGTAACTGTGGCCGTCAGCGTCGTGAACGCCGTAGTGAAGATCGCCCAGCGGCGGATGACTGCTTCGGTGGAGATAGCCCTCATCACCGAGGCGGCACGGACCGACCGGGTGCGCTGCCTGACCGGGCAAGGGCCGGCTGCCCGCCGCGGCCGCCGCCTCAAGCCGGGACCAGCCGGCCGGAGCGGGGGTGACGGCCGTGGAGGACGCCCTCAGTACTGACATCAACCTGGCCGAACCTCTGGAGACGGTCACGGAGCCCCAGCCGGGTATCCAGTTGGCAGGAGCGCTGCATGACGAGCAGTACCCGGCACTGGTCCGCTTCCTCCTCCTGCACGGGGCCTCCTGGAGCGAGGCTCAAGACGCCGCCCAGGACGCTTTTACCCAGATGTGCGCCCCACGCGTTGCCATCACCCACCCCCGAGCCTGGCTGCGCACCGTTGCCTGGCGATCCTGGGTGAGCCAGCAGATCAAACTCGAAGAAACCTGCGCGGAGCTGCCCGAACCACAACTGAGCCTGCGCTGGCAGACTCCAGCCCACGCAGCCGAACTCGGAGAGGAAGAACGCCAGGTCATCTCCTTGCTGCTCCAGCTACCAGCGAAACAACGCGCTGCCATGGCCTGGCACCTGGACGGCTTCACCACCGAAGAAAGCGCACGCGCCATGGGCACCACCCCGGCAGCCGTCCGCCAGAACCTCACCCGTGCACGCGTCGCATTGAAGCAAGGCCTGTGCCTGGAAGGACGCTTCGTCAACGAGAGGGGGAAAGAATGACAAGCAGCGAGTCCCGCGCAGCAGACGAGACCAGCCGTCACCACGAGGACGGTCTCGACACCCTGCTGAAAGCCACCCGCGACCGGCTCGGCACCGCCGTCAACGACCGCATCAACGCTCAAGGCGGCCCCCCCGAACTCCGTACCCCAGACCTCGCCCTGGACCGCCTCCTCGCGGCAACCCACCGCACCCTGGGGACCGGCGTCGACCGCCGCCTGTCCCGAGACGCCTGCGACGCACTGACGCGCCGCAGCGCCGCACTTTCCCCCCATCTCACCGCACGAGGAGCCCTCTCGCGACGCCCCGCAGCCATCCGGGTCAAACACCGCCAGGAGGCGCTGCGCCTGGTGCGCCGCTACTGGCCGTGCGACCTGGCCGCCACCATGCGTGACGCGATACTCACCGTCCAGGACCTGGGAGACCTTCCGCACGACACGACACACCCCCTCGGCTACGCCGACGCCGTACTGGACAAACTCCGCTCCCACCTGGAGGCGCTGTCCCAGCTACCAGAACCTCACACAGCCGCCTTCGCCCCCCTGGACTACCTCGGCGCCATCGAGGCAGCCCTCGCCGACCCGGCCGAGCGGCTGGTCGGCGAACTGCACAGCATCAGGGAACTATTGGAGGAAGAACTGGCCCCCACCATCGCCACCCTCGATACCGCAGACCGCTCCTCTCTGTTCGGCGTCAGCACGGTCGCGCAGGACCTAGTAGACGATCTCGCCCGCGGCTGTGAGGAGGCCGACGCACTGGCACGGGCCGTCGCAGAAGTCGAACGGGCCAGCAACGACTTCGTCGGCGCCGACCTCACCAACGTCCAACTGGACGGACTGCTGCTGGAAGGAATCCTCTGGGACGACACCACCTTGTGGCCGCCACCCTGGGAACCCCGCGTACGCCGCGCCTCCCTGCTCTGCAACGAAGAGGAGGGAATCAAGGTCGTCGCCGCAGAAGGATCCAACTCCGTGGTCCACGCCGAGGCATAGCACGCCGGGACATTCCTGCAACGGCCCTCACTGCACGGACACGCAGGCTCTGTCCACGCGCGGCGCCGTTGTGTCCTGGTCCAGGTGCCGACAGCCCGAGGCGCATGCTCTCCTGCTGGGGCCCGCGCCGACTAGGAGTTGTCGTCAAATGTCACGCCCACATCAGCAGGGCTGCGAGGGTGACGGCTGCTTGGTAGGACTCGGCGGTCTTGTCGTAGCGGGTGGCGATGCCGCGCCACTGCTTGAGGCGGTTGAAGCACCGCTCGACGACGTTGCGCCGTTTGTAGACCTGCTGGTCGAAGGCCGGCGGGCGTCCGCCACGGCTGCCGCGCCGGTGCCGGTCGCGGATCTGGTCGGACCGTTCCGGGATGGTGTGTGGGATGTTCCGCCGTCGCAGCCAGCTGCGTATGGCTTTGGAGCTGTAGCCCTTGTCGCCGATGACGTGGTCGGGGCGGACCCGGGGTCGTCCCGGCCCCGGCCGGGGCACCCGGATCGCCTTCATCACGGCGGTGAACTGCGTGCAGTCGTTGGTGTTCCCGCCGGTGACGGTGAAGGCGAGCGGTCGCCCCACAGCGTCGCAGGCCAGGTGGATCTTGCTGGTCAGGCCGCCTCTGGACCGGCCGAGTCCCGGGCTGCGGAGCCCCCTTTTCGCGCTCCGGCGGCGTGCTGGTGGGCCCGGACGATCGTGGAGTCGACCGACACGAGCCACTCGATGTCCCCGGCTGCGTCGGCCCTGGCCTGGGCGGCCCGGAGCATGCGCTCGAAGGTGCCGTCCTTGGCCCACCGGCGGAAGCGGGTGTGCAGCGTGGCCCAGGAGCCGTACCGCTCGGGCACGTCCCGCCAGGCAGTCCCGGTACGGAACTTCCACACGATCCCGTTGAGCACCGTGCGGTCGTCCAACCGTTTCCTGCCCCGCAGCGACTCGGGCAGCAGCGGCCGGACGAACTCCCACTCGGCATCCGACAGTTCATGGCGACGTATCACCCGACCATGATCCCCGACCGAAGATCATTTGACGACAGACCCTAGCGGTACGAGGTGATCAGCCGGGACAGATGGATTCCGGCCACCTCCAGCGGCCGGCTGCTGCGGGAGACCTGGGCAGCCAGTTCGGCACCTTCCAGCGTGCTGATCACCGTGTGCGCGAGGTCGCGGGCGTCGCTCTCACGGATACCGGACTCCAGCAGCCGGTCGAACACCACGCCGCGCCAGCGGGCGAAGGTGTCCGCCGCGGCCGACTGGATGTCGGGCAGGCGGCCGACGGTGCCCAGGGCGGTGGTCGTGATCGGACAGCCGTCGAGCCAGTCCGACAGCCGCAGGCTGTCGGCCAGGCTCCGGCAGAGCACCACGATCGCGCGGGCCGGATCCGGGTCGCTGTACAGTGCCGCCCGTAGCTGCTCCACGAATTCCTGGTCCCCGCGGCTGATGGCCGCGAGAGCAAGCTCCTGCTTGCCGCCCGGGAAGAAGTGATAGACAGAGCCGAGGGTGGCCTGGGCCTCCTGCGAGATCTGCTTGATGCCCGTGCCGTCGTAGCCCTGTCGCTGCATGAGCCGTGACGCCGCCCGGATGATGCGCTCGCGTGTCGCGGGCACGGGCTCCGGGGCGGCTGCCGATCGATTGGGGTCGTCCGGTGGCTTCATCTTCACCTTCCCCATGCTAACAGTAGAGCGTTCTTTTCAGTCGTGGAAGGGGAGCTTCCGGACGGCCGGCAACCGCGCCGCCCGGAAGCTCCGGCACGGCTCGACGCCATCGAGCGCGCGTTCCACGCCGGCCCCGACAACCCCGGCCACGAGGCCGTGGTAGCCGCCGCGTTCGAGGAACTCGTGGACTACGGCCGTGAGCTGATCGTCGAGAAGCGCCGCAGCCCCGGCGACGACCTCACCTCCCGCTTCGTCCACGCCAGGGACGGGGAGGACCAGCTGACGGAGGACGAGCTGGTCTCGCTGGTGGCCGTGATGATCATGGCGGGGACCGACACCACCCGCAATCTGATCGGCTCGGCGGTCCTCGCCCTGCTGGACCACCCCGACCAGCTGCGCCTGCTGCGTGAGCGCCCCGAGCACACGCCTACGGCGGTCGAGGAGTTCCTGCGCTACGACGGCGCCTTTTGCGTCGGCCTGTTCCGGCCGGCGAAGGAGGACCTGGAGATCGGGGGAGTGCCGATACCCGCCGGGACCCCCCGTCGTGGGTCGTGGCGGGCCTTCAGTCGGCCAACAACGACCCGGAGAAGTACGCCGATCCCCGGAGCCTGGACATCACCCGCACCGGGCAGCGGCACCGGGCCCTGGGCCACGGGCTGCACAACTGCATGGGCGCGGCGCTGGCCCGCCTGGAGACCGGTGTCGCGGTCCCGGCGCTGCTGGAGCGGTTCCCCAGGATGCGCCTGGCGGTGCCCCGCGAGGAGATCCTCTTCGAGGAGAACTGGCTGCTGCGCAGCCTGCCGTCCCTGCCGGTGGAGCTGTGAGCGGGCCGGGGCCGGACGTGTCCGGTCCGCCCGGGACCGACGGGCGGGGCGGGCCCCTGCTCCTGTCGACCGGCGCGACGGTGTGCACCGGCGCGGGAACCTGCGAGGCGATGCACCCGGAACTGTTCCGGGTCGGACCCGAGGGTCACGCGGTGGTGAGCCGAACGGAACTGACGGGCCCTCAGGACATCGAGGCCGCGACCGGCGTACTGGACGTCTGTCCGACGGAAGCGGTCCGGCTCGCCCGGGCCGACGCGTCCGGCAGCGGGAGGTGAGGGTGCCGTAGCTGCACGGCTCCGCGCGCCGCGAGGGGCGCCGTACGCACCGCCGGCACGTCACGGCGACGCGTACGGCGCCCTTGCGCGTCCCCCGGCAGGCCCGGCAGGCCTCCACCGGATGTCCGTTCGTCACCCACCGCGCCTCCGCCGGCTCCGCGAGGCCCGCCGGTCACCCCTCGGCACCGACGGGGCCTTCCGCGACGGCCGTTCGCCGTCCTCGGGCAACGCCGGAGCCCTCCTGGCCCGGGCGACGGCCAAAGCGCCGGCGCCCGGGCCAGAAGGGCCCTTTACCGCGGATGTCAGGCGGGTGCCTGGGACCTCACGCGGGCTTCCTCAGCAGCTCCACGATGCTGGAGAAGCTGTCGGCCGCGTGTCCGGCGTCCATCGCGCGGCGGAACAGGTCCACCACCGCGGACTGGAACGAGGTGTCCACACCGGCGTCCCCGATGGTGTGCTTGACGTGCTCGACGCTCGCCAGGCCCATCGCCAGCCGGTCCACGTCGCCCTCGTGGTTGCCGGCGTCGATGCGCCCGGCGTAGAAGCCGAGGAAGTGCGGCATGGCGAGCATCGTGTCGTTGGCGTGGGACAGGATGTCCGCCGCCTTCAGCCCGTTCGCCTCGGCCAGGGCGATCGCCTGCCAGTAGCTGAGCATGGACGGCCAGAACATGGCCATGCCGATCTGGTACATGAGGGCCGCGAGCCCCGGCTCCTCGCCGCGGAAGTCGGTGCCGGTGAGCACCTCCAGGCTGCCGCGGTGCCGGTCGAACGCGGCACGGGGGCCGCTGTAGAAGGTCTTCGACTCGGGCTTGCCGATGCCCGCCGGCGGAACCGTCACCCCGCCGGTGAGGTGCGCGCCGCCGCGCTCGGTGACCCAGCGGGAGCCGGCCCGCGTCTTCTCCGGGGTGTCGGAGCTGAGGTTCACGAACACGTGGCCCTTCAGCACGTCGGCCGCCGGCTCCAGGACGGCGTACATGGCGTCGTAGTCGGTCAAGCTGAGGACCACCAGCTCGTTGGCCTGAACGGCGTCCTCGACGCTCTTGGCCAGAACGGCGCCACGGGCCACCAGGGCGTCGGCCCGGGAAGCGGTGCGGTTCCAGAGGGTGACCTCGTGTCCGTTGTCGAGGAAGGCGTCGGCCATCGCCTGTCCCATGGGCCCGAGCCCGATGACGGTGACGGACTGGTTGCTGCTCATGGTCGGAGAACCTCCGTTGGTCTGCTGGCTACTGGAACGAGCGCTCTAGCGGCGCGGGAAAACGTAGCACAGTTCTAGGGCGAACGCTCTATTTAGTTCTCGGGGGCGCACGGAGGTAGCCGGTTCGCGCAGAAGGTGTCGTCGGCCGGTGGATCTGAGTAGAAGGTGGATTTCTGACCTGGGGCTTCGCGGAATGAGTGGTCGTGTTCGGGTCGGTGTTGCTCATTCGTTCTGAGTCGTACGCGAACGCCTTACACGGGTGACCTGGGGTTTCCTGGTTGTCGCTGTGTGCTGCGCAGGTTGGTTGAGCAGTGCGCAGTTTTGTTGGCCACCGGTATGTGATGGCTATGGGGTGGGGTTGGTGTCGAGCCAGGTAGTGGGAAGGGGAGGCTCAGTGGGCTTGATCCGCTTTGGCGGACATCCGAGATCAGGGGTTCAACCCCGGGAGGATGTCCATCATGGAGAGCATGGGGAAGAAGAAGCCTCGCCCTCGTCGCACGTTCACGCCGGAGTTCAAGGCGGAGATCGTCGAGCTGTGCCGACGCGGTGACCGCTCGGTCGGTCAGATCGCCAAGGACTTCGATCTGACCGAGACCGCGGTGCGGGACTGGGTGAAGCAGGCCGAGGTCGATGCGGGCGAGCGGGACGGCCTGACCAGCAGCGAACGCGAGGAACTGGCCGCACTGCGGCGGGAGAACCGTCGGCTGCGGGAGGACGTCGACATCCTCAAGCGGGCCACGGCTTTCTTCGCGAAGGAGACCCGGTGACGGTGCACCCGTTCATCGAGGCGGAGAAGCGTGCAGGTCACAGCGTCAAACGAGCGTGTGAGCTGCTGAAGGTCTCCCGGACCGCCTTCTATGCCCGCCGCGCTGCCGAGCCCGGTCCCCGCGCGGTCCGTGACGCCGAGCTGACGGAACAGATCGCCGACGTCCACACGAGATCGCCGGGAACCTACGGCGCCCCGCGCGTCCATGCCGTGCTCAAGCGGGCAGGCGCCGGATGCGGCCGCCAGCGTGTCGCGCGGCTGATGCGGGCTGCCGGACTGCGGGGCCGACACCGCAGACGTCGGCACCAGACGACGGTCCCCGATCCACGAGCTGCCCTGCGGCCCGATCTCGTCGTCCGGGACTTCCAGCCCGACCCCGCCGGCCTGGATGCCCGCTGGTGCGGCGACATCACCTACGTCGCGACGGAAGAGGGCTGGCTCTATCTGGCCACCGTCATCGACATCGCCTCCCGTCGCGTGGTCGGCTGGGCGACGGCCGACCACCTGCGAACCGATCTGGTCGCCGATGCCCTCACGGCCGCCTGCCGCAAGCGCCGCCCCACCGGTCCGGTGATCTTTCACTCGGATCGTGGCTGTCAGTACACCAGCCAGCAATTCGCCGTGCTGGCAGACCAGTTGGGGGTGCGTCTGTCAGTCGGCCGCACCGGACAGTGCTGGGACAATGCACTCGCCGAGTCGTTCTTCGCCACCATCAAGAGGGAGCTGCTCAGCGTCACCTCCTGGCGCAGCCGGGCCGCCGCCCGCACCGCGATCTTCGACTTCATCGAGGGCTGGTACAACTTGCACCGTCTGCACAGCAGCCTCGGCTATCGCAGTCCCGCCGAATACGAGACCGCCCTCGCAGCCTGACCACCACACCAATGGTGTCCGTCAAAGCGGAACACGCTCACAGTGCCTGTCCTGGGCGCTGACTTCCGGCTTCCCTTCCTGTCCTTTCGGCGTGCCTGGATGTGTGATGAGGGCTGCTGAGGGGGTGGTTGGTAGCCGAGTTCGGTGAGTTCGGTGGGGCCTGGGGCGTAGGGGCTGTGCCGGTAGGGCCATCGCTCGCGGGCGCGGGGGTTGCGGCCGGGTGTGTAGCTGATGCGGTCGCCGAATCGGTCCGGGTACAGGGCGGGGTTTTCGAGCCAGGGCCGGCCCAGGAGGGAGGCGACGGCGGTGTGGAGAGGGTGGGTGTGCCCGGGGCGTTCGAGGACGTGGAGCGCACGGGGGTGGTGGGCGAAGAATCGGGCGAGGGTGATGGTCTCGGGGTAGGTGACAGCTTCTCGGGCGAGGGCGTACCAGAGGCGGGCGCGCTTGTTGTTGCCGATGCGGCGGGCGCGTGCGGGCCAGATGCGTTCTTCTGAGGGTGCGGCGCGTCGCCAGTTCTCGGTGAGGTTCATGGCCAGGGTGAGGGCGTGGTCGGCGGCTGCGCCCCAGCGGCGGAGAAACCGGATGTGGATGCGGTGGGCGGCGAGGATTTCGGGGGTTCGTGTGAGGTCGGCGTGCTCGATGGGCAGCGGCATGCCGGCGAGGGTGTGGCGGCCGAGCATCCAGGTGTGGTGGCGGCGGCAGACGAGGCGGGTGTCGGGCAGGTACTGCGGGACGGGGTGGGGGTCGCCGGTGCGGGCGATCGTGCAGCGGGGGCAGCCGGTCACGGCGTGCGCAGAGGCCAGGCGGAGCCGGGCGCGGGCGGACTGCGGGTCGGGTTTGTCGCGGTAGCGGTTCCATTCGGGGAGCGCGTGGGCGAGGTGTTCGTCCGGGATGCCGGCGAACGCTGCGATCAGGCGGCGGCTGGGTGCGTTGAGGTAGAGCTCGATGCTGGTGTAGGGGCCGTGCGGTTGGGCGCATTCCTTGTTCGCCTGGGGCCGGGGGATGCCGAGGGCGTGGAGGAGTTCCGCGGTGGTCAGGTGATGTCGGCGTGCCAGGCGCTGGATGTACGAGGTGGTGGTCTCCCAATGCAAGGGGGCCACACACCAGATGCTGGGGCGCGGGACGGAGCGGTGCACGCGCGGCGTCTCAGGCCTGTGCCGGTGGGCGCGCAGCCTGTTCGGCGAGTTCGTCGAGGTCGATGTCGTCGAGCAGCTGCTTGGTGATCTTCTCACTGCCGTCCAGGATGGCGGCGATCGCTGCTTCCCGGACGAGGGCGGACAGGCTCCCGATGCGGCCGCCGGTGCGCTGGTGGAGGTAGGGGGCGTGCCGGGTGAGCGTGTCGGGGCGGTGTGCTTGGAGGCGTAGGGCTTGGTCCATGCCGCGGACCAGGCCTTCCCAGGCCGTTCGCTGTGCAGGGCTGCCGTACGCCAGCGGCGGGTTGCGCACCATCTTGAACCGTCCGGCGAGCTGCGCGCCGCGACTTCCCGTCAGGAGCGGGGAGGCCTCGATGGCGACGCCGGCGTAGACGAAGGTCGCGGGGAGGCGCTCGCTGAGGTGCTTCATCTGGTCGGAGGTCTCAGCACCGATGCGGGTGCGGGTATTGAGCAGATGGACGTCGTCGACGAGGACGAGCTGGGTCGACAGATCACGTAGTGCACCGCAGACGATGTCGGTGATCCGTGCTTGGTTCATCGCTTTGCCGATGGGCAGGTCGAGGAACCGGGCCAGTTCGGACACGAGCATTTTCGGGGTGGCGGCCGGGGGGACGGACAGGAAGGCCACCGGCAGTCGCTCGTCGAAGCTGTTGTGGCGGGCCCGGTCGGCGAGGTGGAAGGACCGGCCGAGCTGCTGCAGAGTGGTGGTCTTTCCCGTGGTGGGCGGCCCGGAGATCAGTAGTCCTCGCCGGGCGGTGCCGTTGTGCCGCCGGTTGAGGATCATGAGCCGGCGCAGGGTGAGGGAGATCTTGGCCATGGTCGGGGTGGAGAGGATCACGAATTGGGAGTGGTAATCCAGACGCTCCTCGGCGTTCCATGGTCCGGGCCCAGGCAGGCAGGGTGGTTCGGTGTCGACGAACCGTGTCCATTCGCGCCAGGTCGTCGGTGACGCGTACGGGCCGTTGTCCGTCTCCTGGTCGGCGGCCGTCACCACTGCTGCGCCTCCTGGTGGGCGTCGAAGATGCTCCAGGCCCCGGCCGATGCTGCTGTGCCGGCGGAACCCGGGACAGGGGGCGTGTTCTCGTCCGCAGGCGGAAGGTGCTCGGCGGGGCCTGTCCGCGTGCCGGTGTCCGCGGTCCGTCGCCGTGCGCGTCTGGTTCCTGCCCGCTGGCCGGGGACGTCGGCGAGGCTGCTGCTCTTGTGGGGGCGGGTGGCGCTTGTTTGTCCTGTGTGGGCGCGGCGGAGTAACTCGTCTAGGTGACGGGCGAGGTGCTCTTCGTGCTCGGCCCGGTCCGTATGCCGTGTGGCCACGGTGCGGATGTGCCGCCAGGTGGTGTCGGTGAAGGGCTTCGACACCAGGCTTCGGTGGATCCACTCGGCCTGCGCCCAGCCGTCTGGGAGCCTGACCCAGCACTGCCAGGGCTCGTAGGGGTTGTGGTGGACTTCCCATTTGCCGTCCGCAGCGGGGGAGCGGTGCCGGTGTCCGTTGAGCGCCGGGCCGTCGTAGGTGCGGTACTCGAACCGGATGCCTTCGTCTGTGATCGCGCACCTGCGGGAGGGCAGCAGCTCGATCCAGTCTGCTCCGGTCAGAGGGATGGGTACGTGTCCCGCGATGCCGGTGAGCGCGGCCCACATCTCGTTGGGGGTGAGCGTCAGCCGGGGCATGAGGGGATGCCGCAGCCGCGCATGGCGCCGTTCCTGCCACCCGCAGACGATCCACTCGTCCAGCAGGTCCTGCAGCTGAGGCATCGTCCAGCATGCCTCGTCCTCCACGCTGCTGCCGCGTGTGGCGAGGCGGTTTCCGGTGTAGCCGGCGACGTACTGAGCGAACAGCGTGCCGATCGCCCCGAAGCCCCGCTCCACATGCCCCTTGGCGTGCCCGGACGCGGGGGGACACGGCTGGACGGTGATTCCTAGGTGCTCGGCGGCAGCGAGGAAGCAGCGGGACACGAACACTTTGCCCTGGTCGATGACCACGGTCGACGGCCGGATCACCGGCCTGGCCGCGGCCCCCTGCATGCGGGCGTCGATAGAGGCGAGCCGTGTGTAGGGGATGACGGAAGCGGCCATGGACAGGTACTCGGGCCAGTCGGGCCGCATCGGCTGCGGCACCAGCGTCTGGGCCAGGAGCACGGCCGCGTCCACTGCCTTGGTGCCCTTCGGGCGCAGGACGGCGGCGGTGATGCTGCGGGTAGCCACGTCCACCGCCATGGTCAGCTCCGGCCGCCGGGTCTTTCCGTCCTCGCACACGACCATCACGTCCAGCAGAGTGCTGTCCATCATCACCAACTCCCCGGGCAACGTCGCGGCCGTGGGAGTGAACACCGGCACCGGCCGGGACGCGCGCCGGCGCTGCCCTTCGGCCGTCAATGCCAGTCCTTCCTGCTCGGCGACAGCCCGTACCAGCCGGTTGAACGTGGCCACCGGGGGCACCGCCACCTTCCCGGGCCCTTGGGTGTCTTCCAGCAGCCACCCCACCTCGTGCCGTAGCCGGCTCAATGTTCCAGTCGAACGCCCCTGCTGCTCCTCCAGCGCCTGCTTGATCGCGGCGACCACACGTGGATCGGCACGCCCGAACACAGAGCGCTCCCGCTTCCTCCGGCCGTCGACGAGACCCCATACTCCCTGCGCGCGGTAGCGGGCTCGCATCCTGCGCACGGTGGCCACGCTGACCTGCTCTCCGGATGCGGTCAGCTCGGCGGCCTTGGCCGCCTCCCGCTGGGCGAGCCGGTACACGGCCGGGTCATAGCCGTCTCGAGGCAGCTGCTCCCGGCCGGGTCCGGGGTAGCCGGTCTCGACTTCCAGGACGTGCCGCTCCCAGGCCAGGGCTCTGTTTCGGACCGCGGTGTCGCATCCGTCCAAGGGGCCGTGGACCGGTACACGCCGCTGCCCTGGCAAGGAGCGGTCCAGGATGGTGAAGTCCCGCGCGGCAAGCACGTGAGTGAGCAGGAGTACCTGCACACCTGCGCCTTCTTCGGCGACCAGACGGCAGCGGGGTCCGTCCAGACCGGCCAGGACGTGGACCTGTCCGTCGAACCGGATCCGGTCCCCGACTTCGACGACGCCCCACGGCCTCTTCACCGCCTCGCTCCTTCACGGCGACGTCTGGCTGGCACGGCGACCACGGGGGTCTCCTCGCTCAGGACGTGGTCCCAGGCCATACTGAGCAGGCCGTGCCAGAGCCCGTGGTAGACGGCGGGCAGCGTTGCGATTGGATCCCCGAGCCGCAGCGCGCCCTCGAACAACGCGATAGGCGAGGCGAATGCCTCGCGCAGCCGGGCTGCAGGGATACCCGCCGAACATCGGGGATGCCGGTAGACCGACAGCCAGCGCCCGTTGGCCAGAGCCACCGGATCTGCGGCATCCGCGAACCGGTGCTCCCAGCCCACGTCCTGCGCACACAAGCCGGCCACCCGCGCCCGGCTGGCAAGCCGTGCGGACGGTCCGCTGCTGCCAGGGCAGTCCACTAAATGAATGCTCCCGTCCACCAAGGCAACAGCCAGGTCGGGTGCGTGTGTGACGGTCCGCCCGCCTTCCTCCCACACGAGCTCCACCGGACGGCTCACCATGCCTGTCACTTGAGGATCCTGATCGAGCATCATGACCGCGTCCCGCATGGCTGCGCTCCCGTACCCCACCAGATGGCTCGTGGTCGCCGACCACCACCATCCCGGAGCCAACCGTCGGCCCCGCCGTAGTGGGAAGCTACGTACCATCGGGCATTCCATGAGGCACAGGCCCCCTGCAGCGCTTCGCCACGGCCTCTGGACCATGACCCCGTCCGGCCCGACGAACCGCACGTCCACCTGCCGCAGATGCACGCTGGCCCCTCCCATCGACCCCAGTGGTCCACTGGACCCAAAGCCAGCCTCCGTCTGATCAAAAACGAATCGGCCAGCCTGCGGAGTGCGCAATTGAACCGAGCCACACAATGCGGTGAAGCCTCTCCTGACCAACCCGCACCCGCCTACAGACTCTGCTAGAGGCCCCTGCGGAACCGGCGTACTGGCGACTTGACGCCCGCCCAGGTAGGAGCGTTTCCCAGACGTAGAAAGAGTGATCAGGCGGCACCGTCGGTGCTGGATGGCCGGACGTCCGGCGCGGGTCCGTCAGTGATCTGACCCAGCGTGCGCGCCAGGGTGGGCAGGACTTCGTGGTAGAGCGTTTCGTGTTCGCAACCGTCGCCGCCGTTTGCGGCGATTGCGGCGGCCAGGGCGCGCAGGGAGAGTGGTCCGCTGGCTGCGAGTCGCTCGGCGAGTTTTCGGTTCGCCTCCCTTTTTTCGGGTTTCTGGCGGTACTTCGTTCCCTGCTGGTACAGGTCGACGTCCATGCCGACGGGGGTGATGGGCCGGCCGATGCGTTCGGTGAGGTTGGCGATGATCTGGATGCCGTGGGCGTCCAGGTCCTGCCAGGCGGCGACCGGCAGCGGTGCCATGGCCTTGAGGAAAGCGGCCAGGCCGTGCGTGGCGTAGCCGGCGCCCCATACACACAGCCACTGGTCTGCGACGTCGGGGAGTTTGCACACCTGGGCGAAGGCGTCCTCGTTCTCGATCAGGAGGACGCCCACCGCTGAGCTGTCGATGAGCCCGAGGCTGCGCAGGCCGCCTGCGGGCAGGCCCAGCCAGGGGCGGCAGGCTGCGGCGTCGGCGATGACGGTATCGACGCGCCAGCGCAGGGGCCCGCGCATGCGCAGCTCGGTGTCGGTCTCTTCCACCGCCTGGTCGAAGGGGCGGCCGACGAGGTTGGCGAACGCCTGCCGGCGTTGCGCTGTCCACGTGTACTTGGTGTCGCGCATGCTCTTGCCCGCCAGGACCTTGGCGGTCATCGGCTGCGGGTGGGACTGGGCGGCCCACCACACCGCGGCGGACCTGACGGCCACCTCGTACACCCGCCAGTCCTCGGTTCCGGTGGTGCTGCCTGCGGGGACCTGCAGGGTGCGGCCAGGGGCGGTGGCGGCCAGCAGGGCGTGTTCGCTCGCCAGCTGGGGGATGCCTGCCATGGCCTGCAGCAATTCGGCGTGCAGCCGTGAGGGGTCGGGGTGGCCCCGCAGCTGGGCGAGCTTGTCCTCTCTCAGTGATGCCCAGGACGGGGTCAGCTGCCAGGAGTCGGGGGTGAATCCGGTGGTCTGCACGACCTTGCAGCGCAGGACGACGGCGCCGCAGCGGATGAGCGACACGGTCGTACGCCACGCCTGTTCCTGGCCGAAGTCGGCCTCGATGGTGGTCCACCGCTTGCGGGTCCGAGTGGTCAGGACCTTGATCAGGTCACGGTCGGTCAGGCCGGCCGGCGGGTCGTAGGCGGGGACCGGGTCGGAGGCGATGAGGTCGACGACGGCGGGGTTGACGCGTCGTTTGCGGTCCACGGGCACGCGGGTGAGGACCTCGTCGCCGTCTTTTCGGGTGCGGGGCACGGTGACGGCGATGATCCCGGAGGGAAGTCCGTGCAGGGGCACTTCCCGCCGGCCGTGGGCTTCGCTGACCAGCAGGGCGGGGCGGGGGAGGGGCACGGTGGGCTCAGGCATGGGAGCGTCCTGCGGTGATCCAGTCGGCAGTCAGTTCCACGCGCTTGCCGTCGGAATCGTGTCCCCAGGTACGGGTGGGCTGGTTATAGGCGTCGGAGGAGGAGGCGTGGACGAACCACAGCAGTTCGTCGCACACGTCGGCGGCATCCACCAGCACACTGTCCTGGCAGGTGCCCAGGATGGTCAGGTGCTGGCGGCGCGCCACGTCCCGCAGCGCAGCGAGCATGTCCTTGCGGTTGACCTCGCCCAGGCTGTTGCCGAGCTCGTCCAGGATCAACACCCGCCCCCTGGTCTCGGCGTCGGCCAGTACCGCAGCCAGGACCATCTGGATGGCATGCACCTTCACCTGGGCGCCGTTGGCGTTCTCCCGGTAGTGCACGAAGGCGCCCCGCGGGGAGCGTTTCCAGCGCGGTGTCACCTGCCACCGCCAGGGCCTGGCGCCCTCGGGTCGCACGCTGGTGTAGTCCAGGCGCGCACCGTCACCGCCCCGCTGCCGGTCCAACGCATTGAAGGCGTCGCTGATCTGCGCTAACAGCCCTTCGACGTGATGTTCGATCATGTCCTGCAGAGCCTGGAGAGTGTGCCCGCTGCGCTCCGCCGCACGAGTGAGCTTGGCCAAGGCCTCCTCGCGCAGCAAGCGTCCGGAGGCGATCCGGGCGGCTTCGACGGCATCCTTGTCGCTGTGACCGTCAAGCCGGATCTGCAGGGGAGCGGCCACCTCGTCGAAGCCCGTGCGCGGTAGCGCAGACGCCTCCTCCTCTTCGAAGGCGTCCCGCAGGTGTTGCGCCAGGAGCAGGTCTTCGTCGACGACGCCGGTTACAGCGCCGGCCGGCAGGCCGTAGTGCTCGTACGCGTTCCGCAGATGATCCTCCACGTTCCGCCGCAGGCGGCCGGGCCGGGGCGCCGGTGTGCCGGGGGCGGTGGCCCGCAGGAGCTCGGCTGCCTCCTCGGCGGGGGCTCCCCACAGACGTTGCCACTGCGGGCAGGAGACCTCGGCACGGGCTTTGCTCAGCGCTGTTCGCTGCTTGGCCCGCTCCTTGTACGTCTTGTCGGCCGCGTCCCGGGTGAGCTTCGCGGTCGTCACCGCTTGGGCATGGGCCGTCAGCGCGTTCTGCGCCTGTTCCCACGCGTCGTGGCGCTCGTCCTCTGCGCTCCGGGCGGCGGTGGCTTTGTCATCGGCCTCGGCGATCGCTTCGTCCAAGGCGGAGGCCTGCTCTTCCAAAGCGGCCAGATCCCGCGCCGCCACGGCTGCCTTGTGCTCGATCTCGGCTACCTCGAACTCCGACTCAGCCGCGGCAAGGCCCTCAGCCGCCGTAGACACCTCGTCCTCGCAGCGGCGGCGGTGCGCGACGGCCTGGGCCACCCGGGCATCCCGTCCGGCGATCGGAGCCTGGAAGCCACCGACGACCGCCAGCGACAGTCCTGCGTCGTAGGCCGCGGGCGGGTCGTCCAGAGCCGTCGTGCGCTTCTGCAACGTGCCGAAGAACCCGGCCAGCGCCCTGCCACTGCGCACACCCTGAGGCAGGGCACCGCCGCCACTGCCCGTCCCGTCGGCGGGGTCGGCGGCGACGACCTGGGCACCGGGCAGGCCGCGCAGAATCTCCCGGGCGCGTTCTGCCTGCCCCCACGGCACCACCACGGCGTCGCGCCAGGGCCACAGGCGCGCCTCCCACTGCGCACGGACCGACTCCTCCAGCTGCAGCTGGTCCATCAGCCCTGCGGCGCTGACGCCGTGGCCGTCGAGGATCTCCAAGGCCTGGCCCGCGGCCCCGCTGCGTCCCTGCCGGGCCGCTTCCTCCAGCCTCTGGGCCCGGGACAGGGCGCTGTCTGCGTCGGCCTTCTGCTGCCGCGCCACATACAGCACCTCTCTGGCGGCTTCCAGCGCGCTGCGGGCATCAGCGACCGGCGATCCCCGCCATACACCCGCGCTCGGTCGAAGGGGGGCCATGCTCTGGCGGATGATGTCCCGCCGGGTAGCCGCCGATGTCCGTTGCGTGGCGGCCTGCTCGGTGACCTGCTTGGCGTCCACCCACTCCTGGCGGGCGGCGGCCGCTGCTGCGGCCAGATCGGTGGCCGCCGTCAGCTCGCGCAGCTTCTCCTCGGCACCGTCGAGCAGTTCCTGCGCCTGCACCACCTGCTGCTCTTTGTCCTCCAGGTCCGCTGCCAGTTTCCGGTCGGCCTGGGCTGCCTCCAGGTAACAGGCCGCTAGATAGCGGCGCCACGCATGGCGTCCTTCCTCAAGCGCCGTGCGGGCAGCAGCACGTGCCCGCACGCCCTCGAGTACTGCTTCTTCGTCCGCCAAGGCCAGTGCGTGCTCGTCGCGTGCCTTCTCCAACTGCGCAGCGTGCTCAAGGGCCTTGCCGCGGCGGGCAGCCTCCTGCTCCAGCAGATGAGTCATACCGGACAGGGCGATCAGGGCCTCTCCGATGTCGTGCGGTTCCATCGCGGTCATCTGCTGGCTCAGCAGCGAGGGAACCGCCGGGCGCAGCGGCGTGTCGAGGTAGGTCAGGCACCGCGGTGCGTTGCCGTAGAGGGCGTCGGCCATGCGGTGTGCCGACAGCCTGCTCGCACTGCCCAGCTCCTGCCAGAGAGTGTCTGCCTGCGCCGCCCGCTCGGCATCGTCGGCCGCATCGGCCACGTGGATGCCTTCGGTCCAGTTGGCCAGAACGTACGGGGCGGACGCGGCGATGCGTACCCACACCGTCAGCGCCCCTTGCAGGGGGCCACTCGCAGCGAGTGCCTCGCGCCCGCCGGATGCGTCGGGCCTGTCGTGTGCGAAGACGCCGACCACGTAGCCGTGCGAGGCGGCCGGAATCTGCTGGGCCCGGTCCACCCCGGCCGCGTCGGGCTTGAACAGGATTCCGCTGGCGTCCCGCCCGTGGTTGGATTCCAACCGCCACTGGGGATCGGCCAGCAGCAGCGAAACCGCGATGAGGAACGAGGTCTTGCCCGAGCCGTTGGAGTCGTCCTTGGGGCCCATCCCGGACACGGCGATGAACGTCTCGGGCACCACCGGCACCGCGTGGGTGGTCAGTCGGGCGATATCGAACGTCTGGACCGCCACCAGATGACGGTCACCGACGATGCCGCGGTGCTCGATGAGCTCGGGCAGTCCCTCCTGCCCGTCCTCGTCCTCCTCCGGCTTCTCGGTGCCGCGCTCGTACCAGGTGGCGTTCAGTGTTTCTGTCCTTCCTGGCTGGCGACGCGGGCCCGGCGCCGCCAGATCGACTCGGCCATGACTCCTTGCGGCTCGGCCAGGAGCACCAACTGCTCGAACAGGTCGGCCTGGGCCGCTGGCGTCAGCCGCAACAACTGGCTGCCCAGAACGATCCCCGAACCTGTTGTCCGCACCAGGTCGGCTGCGGCGAGACGGCTCAGCGCGGCATCCACGACCCGGTCGGGGACCGCGGACTGCTTCAGCCGCTCCCTGCTCACCGGCACCCCCTGGGTCCACAGGGCCTGCGGCAGGACGCTGCCGCCGGCGCGTGGGGCGGCGACGCTGAACAGCAGCACCAGCGTCAGCACGGCCCGGTCTTCACGAGGCAGGACACCGACGCCCTCATCGGCCAGCCGCGCTCTGACCATGTCGTCGTAGCCGGACAGGAACCCCCCTCCTACACCGAGCAGCGTCCGGCCCGAAGCGGCGAGTACCTCCTCGACCACCCTGCGCAGCGGCACCTCGGCCAACGCGCGAAAACGCGCCGCGGGCACCGGCAGCCGCGCGGTTTCCACCGCACACACCGCTGCCCGCACCTCTGCACGGCGCTGCTCCGACAGCGCCTCCAGATACCGCACTTCCATGCCTAGCCCTCCTTCACCTGGCAGGGCAGCAGGTCATACCCGCGCCGCAACTCATCAACATCCCGCTCGCTCCAGGCAGCCACCATCGGCCCCAGTCGCACCATGCCGTCCCCGGCGTCGGCGGCCAGGTAGCCGCACGCGCGCAGGACCCGCAGCGCGCTGCGATACGCCGATGTCTGGGCGATCAGTGCCATGCCCTCCCGCAGCAGACCGTCCCCGGGCGGAACGCAGGCCGCCAGCACGTCCTCCTCGGCCGCCGCGCCCCCTGGATACAGTGTTAGCTCGGGATCGGGCCAGCACAGGCGCAGAGCGGCTGCCAGCGTCAGCAATTGCGAGGGCGCTGCCTCCCGGTGCGTCAGCGGATCGCCCACCACACCGCTGACCGGCTCCACGTCCGGCGCCCACCGCACCATGACCGCCGGGCCGTCGGTCGCTTCCACGTCGACAAGGCGCCGCTGCACACCATCGGCGGCCCGCCGCAGCGCCGTCAGCCCATCGGCTGCACCCGCTGCTGTCAGCGGCACGATCCGTACGGCCCGAGCCCAGGCCAGCAGATAGGCATCCTCGTTCATGCCGGACCCTCCTGCACGGCCGAAGAGTCTCCGCCAACGGCACCCGACACATCCTGCGGCAGCCGGTACAAGGACAACGGACTGGCGTAGGTGACCGCCCCAGCCGGATCGACGAGGACCTCCTCGCCGATCTCCACGAAGAACGGGGTCGCCGGGTCCGCAGACGCCTGCAGCAGGTCCACCACCGTGGCAATCGCCGCACGCCATGGCAACGTCCCCAGCGTCGCCGTCAGGTCAGCCTCCTGCCCGCCCCTGACCAGCGAATTCATCGACGCCGAACGCCGCCGGCGCAGTAGCAATGCCTTCTCCCGCGCCGCTTCCACCGGATCGGGGCCTGGCGGGAGCGGCGCCGGCCGCGCCGGCCGCCGCCGAGGAACTGGCGGTCGCCGCTCCCCGGCGGCCACGAGCACCTGTGCCGCGGTGATCTCCACGCTGGCGGGATCAAACACCGTGGCAGCAAAGACCTCCGCCAAGGCGTCCACCGGCGCGCCCAAGGCCGCCGACAGGTACTGTTCCGGCAGCAGCATGCTGAAGTCCCGGCGGGCTCGCACCTGCTGCAGCAGCCGGTCGGAGAACTCATCCACGGCCGCCGAATAGCGAAGCGCCTCATCGATCAACCGGGTCCCCGACGCTCTCAGCCGTGGAAAGCGACTGCTGATGGCTCTAACCAACTGCCTCGCATGGTCCAACAACGCGGCCTTGGACTGGTGGTGGTGGCGTTCACCCACCAGCTCCTCGATGGGCTTGGACCGCACCAGCCGCAGCAGATGCGCGGTGGTGATGGACAGGTCACGTCGCACCCGCCGCAGCCGGTTGGCCAGTTGCTCCTCACTCAGCAAGCCCTGTGCCAAACCGACCTGTGTACGGTCCAGCAGAGTCATGATCTCCTCGACACCGCCGGCTTCCGCCAGGCGTTCGAAGACCAACAAGGCCGCACCGCTGGTCGGACTGAAGACGTAGCGCCCCTCGTAGGCTTTGCCCCGGGCCTGCTCCAGCATCCCCAGCCCCACAAAGACCCGGAACCGGGCATCGAACGCCTCTCCCGAGGCCACCAGAGCACACGCTGCCGCAATCTCCGACCGGGTCAGCCCCCGATCGGAGGCAAGATCCCCGAACGCATCGTGAATCGCCTCAGCCAGTTGTAACGACACAGGATCGTCAACGACCGCACCGGCCGTCGATGCCACCGGCGCAACAAAAGGCCGCACGAAGTCCAACCGGTCATCGCGAGCCCCAGCCGCGGCACCATCGAACAGATCACCCTGCTCGAAGCCGCTCTCCTGCTCAGACAAACTCCCCCCATAACCTGCCAGGCGCCCCCGCAGCCTCTTCCCAGGAGACCGAACCTATCCGCCACAGGCGACTCCTGTTGCCACATCGCCAATATCCCCGCATACACAACGGATGGCGCAAAACCTCTGCTTGTCAGGCGCTGCAGCGCACGGCCGAATGCGCCTGAAGGTGGAGAGGCTGCGCGATGATGTCGGTCATGGTCACACCGGTCGAGTCTGCCGCCCCTCGCTCCGCTGGCCGTGCCATGTTGTTCCCTGACCAGGTGGAGGCGGTCGAGCGGCTGGTGCGGCATTTGCACCGCCCCGGGAGCCGGGGGCTGTTCGTGGCGGCGACGGGGACGGGTAAGACGCTGGTGTCGGTACGGGTGGCGGACGGGCTTGGCGCGCGGCTGGTGCTGTTCGTGGTGCCGACGCTGGATCTGGCGGCGCAGACGGCGCTGGCCTGGCGCCGTGACCATCACCTGGAGCACATGGTGATCGTCTCCTCCATGGACACGAGCGGCCGCGACGACCTGGCCGCGGCCCGGGTCATGTCGACGACGAACCCGCACGCCCTCGGCGGGCTGATGTCGGTCGTGGGGGAGGGGCAGGACCAGATTCCCGCGCTCACCGTCATCTGCACCTACGACTCTCTGGGCAAGATCGAGGCGACGCAGAGCACGGGGTTCGAGGTGCCGGCGTTCGATCTGGCGGTGATGGACGAGGCGCACCGGATCGCCGGCCGGGCGGACAAGAAGTGGGCGATCGTCAACGACGCGCAGCGGATCCGCGCGGAGCGCCGCCTCTACATGACCGCCACCCCTCGCATCTTCGCCGCGCCGGAGCTGGCGGAGTCCGCCGACACCACCCGCCCACGCCGCCGCCCCGCCGCCGGAGGGGACGTGGACGCGTTCGCCAACTCCATGGACAACGAGGCCGTCTACGGCAAGAAGGTCTTCGAGTACCCGCTGGCGCAGGCCGTGGCCGACGGCCGCGCAGCCGACTACCGCATCGTGGTGCCCACCCTCACCGACACCGACCTGCGCCGCCGCCTCAACCTGCCCTCCCCGAGCAGCGCCCCCGCCGCCTCCCGGCCCGGCGACGAAACCGAGGGGGACAGTGCGCTGCGCACCACCGCCCTGCACCTCGCTGTCCTGCGGGCGATGACCGAGCACGGGTTGAAGAAGGTGCTGGTCTACTTCAACCTCGTTTCCGACGCCCGCCGCTTCGCCCGCGAACTCCCCCACACCCTGCGCCTGCTGGCCCGCACCGACCCTCACCTGACCCCGGATGCCGCCCCGGCCCTGTTCTTCGCCCACGGCGAGCACACCCCCGCCCAGCGCGCCGACATCTTCACCGGCTTCGCCGCCGCCGACCGCGCGGTCCTCGCCAACTCGAAGCTGATCGCCGAGGGCGTCGACATCCCCAGCGTCGACGCGATCGTCTTCGCCGACCCCACCCGCAGCGTCATCCGCTGCACCCAGGCCCTCGGCCGCGCCCTGCGCCTGGACGTCTCCGGCAAGACCGCCTCGCTGATCGTGCCCGTCTACATCCCGCCCGGCGCCGACAGCGAAGACATCCTCGGCACCGCCTACGAACCGGTCTGGGCGATCGCCTCGGCGCTGGCCGGGCACGACCACCGCATCCTCGAACGCCTCCCCGGCAAAGCCAACCGGCTGCCCCGCGAGACCAGCCAGGTCATCCAGCGCCGCTGGCACTTCGACTTCACCGTCCACCCCGAACGCATCGCCCGCGGGATGGACCTGATCTCCCTCGACCCCCGCGGCCCCGGCGTCTCCCGCTCCCGCCGCCTCGGCCTCGCCGCCGCCCAGGCCTACCACGACCACTACGGCCACCTCGACGTCCCCGCCGACCACACCGACCCCACCGGCTACAAACTCGGCACCTTCATCACCACCATGCGCGACGCCGCCAAGACCGGCCGCCTCGAAGCCGACTGGATCGCCGAACTCGACGCCCTCGGCATGATCTGGGACAAACACGACGCCGCCTGGCGTGCCCGCCTCACCGCAGCCGCCGACTACCACCGTGCCCACGGCCACCTCGCCGCCCCCGCCACCACCCCCGTCGGCGCCTGGCTCGCCGAACAACGCCACCTGCACGCCCACAACAAACTCGACCCCGTCCGCGCCAACGCCCTCACCCGCCTCGCCCCGGACTGGCGCCTCCCGCACGGCCCGGACTGGCACCGCAAATACCACCTGCTGCGCGCCCACCTCGCCACCGGCGCCGACCCCGCCACCCTCACCCGCGACACCCTCCTGGCCGGCGTGAAGATCGGCTCCTGGCTCCACCGCCAGCTCACCACCTGGCAGACCCTCGCGTCCGGCCAACAGCAGATGATGACCGCCCTCGGCCTCACTCCCGATGCCAACCCCCTCGCCCCCGCACGCCGCGCCCGCCGCACCTTCGAGGAGACCGTCCAGCTCCTGGAACTCTTCCTCCACCGCGAAGGCCGCGCCCCCACAGCCCGCGAGACCATCCGCGTCGACGGCGACACCGTCAAGCTCGGCGCCTGGCTCGCCAAAGCCCGCACCAAGCACCGCGCCGGCCAGCTCCCCGACGCCCACGCCCGCCTGGTCGCCGCGCTCTTCGACGGCGACTGGACCACCGAGAGTGTCGCCCCGGCCGTCCTCGCGTAGGTGCTGTCGGCCGCCCATTGGTGGGTCGGCACTGGCGTAGTGCGGGCACCCAGGTTCGCACCTGTATTCGCTTCTTGGGTTTCTGGGAGCATCGCCTGTACCGGATGATTGGATGCCGGTATCCGATGGTGCGGCGCTTCGTTCGCAGGGCGGGGCATGGCCCGCACCCCGGTGAAAGGGTGCGGTTCGAGAGGATGGAGGGCCGGCCGGTGAGTGATCGCAGCGCGATCGAGTGGACCGAGGCGACGTGGAACCCGACCACGGGATGCGACCGCGTCTCGGCAGGCTGCGACAACTGCTACGCGCTCGCGCTGGCCAGGCGGCTGAAGGCCATGGGGTCGGCGAAGTATCAGGCTGACGGCGATCCGCGCACCTCCGGGCCGGGGTTCGGGCTGACACTGCACCCGGGGGCACTGGATGCCCCCTACGGCTGGAAGAGCCCGCGCACGGTGTTCGTGAACTCCATGAGCGACCTTTTCCATGCCCGTGTGCCGCTGGACTACGTGCGCCGCGTCTTCGAGGTGATCGCCGACACCCCTCAGCACACCTATCAAGTCCTCACCAAGCGCGCTCGGCGTCTTCGGCAGGTCGCCGACCGGCTTGAGTGGCCGGCCAACCTCTGGATGGGCGTGTCGGTGGAGAGTGCGAAGGAACTGGCCCGCGTCGACGACCTGCGGCAGATCCCCGCCGCGGTGAAGTTCCTCTCGTGCGAGCCTCTGCTGGGCCCGTTGCACGGGCTGGAACTGTCCGGGATCGACTGGGTGATCGCCGGAGGCGAGTCCGGCCCCGGCCACCGGCCGCTCGAGGCGGCCTGGGTCACGCACATCCGCGACACCTGCCAGCAGGCCGAGGTGGCCTTCTTCTTCAAGCAGTGGGGCGGACGCACGCCCAAGGCCGGCGGCCGCGAACTGGAAGGCCGCACCTGGGACGCCATGCCTCACCGCGCCCTGGCCCTGCCCGCACGCTGAGGCCGGATACCCAGCAGCGTCACCCCACTTCGTGGTCCGCAGCAGCCGTGCGCCCCGTGTCTCTGGAATCCGGACTCCGTCCACAGCGTGCGGGCATGCAGGTGAGGATGCCGGTCGGCTACCACCAGGCCGGAAGCAGTCATTCCACGTCTGCAGCCGCACAGTTGGCCGGGCCTGGACAAGCCATTTGTGCGCAACACCGGTACACAACCACGGTATCTGTCGCAAAATCAGCCTAACCGTGTCCTTCGAGCTGGCAGGGCGGGATCTTGGGCGCATCAGAGGCAGTGCTCGACGACGATGTTCTCGATCTGAGCGGTGAAAGCGCCGGGGAAAGGGGGCTCGACAGCAGCAGCCCGTTCTTCGTCAGCAAGAAGGCCGCCGCCGTCCTCAAGCACGCCATTCTCGACAGCTACGTCGTGCCCTTCGCCAGCAAGGTCGGCCGGTACGCCCCGGACAGCCGCGTGGTCTACCTGGACGGCTACGCCGGACCCGGCCGCTACGAGGACGGAACCCCCGGCTCACCCGCCCTGATCCTGGACTCCGCAGCCCGCATCGCGGGCTTTCGCCAGCTCGACTGCTACTTCGTCGAACGCGCACCCAAGAACTACCAGTCCCTGGCCGCCCTCGTCAGCGAAGCCAGCGCCCAGGGCCTGGCCGCCCAGGCCCTGAAGGGACACGTCGAGAAGCACCTCGGACAGATACTCGACCGCGCCGCAGGGGCACCCCTGTTCGCCTTCCTGGACCCCTTCGGCCTCGGACTGAGCTTCGAGACCCTCACCCAGCAGATCTTCGGCTCCCGCAGCGTCCACGGAACCACCGGACGCCACGCGACGGAGGTACTGCTCAACTTCAACGCCAACGCCGTACGCCGCATCGGAGGACTGCTCACCAGCCCCAAGGACACTCCCGGTAAGCCGGCCACGCTGCGCGCCATGGACGCGGCCTGCGGAGGCTCCTGGTGGCGCGAAGAGTTCCTGGCCTCCCAGAACAACACCGAAGCCGTCAGACGCATCACCACCGGTTTCGCCGACCGCGTCGCCCGCGCCGTCCGCGGCGGCTACTGGACCATCGACGTCCGCAACCGCGCCCACCACCAGGTCGCCTACTGCCTGGTCCACTTCAGCCGTCACAAGGAAGGCATGTGGCTGTTCGGCGAAGCCGCCAGCCTCGCCCAGGTCGAATGGCGCCGCGCCTGTCTTCCTCCGCCCGAGGAGGGCACGCTCTTCAACGCCGGCGACACCTTCGACGACGAAGAAGAACAGCGCGCCCGCGCATGGGTGGCAAGGATCCGCAAGAACCTCGAAGGCCTCCAGCAGCAGCTCGGCACCTTCACCATCGACGACCATCAAAGCGAGATCCTCGCCGGCGTCCTCGGCCAGGCCCGCAATAAGCACATCAGAGCCGCGGTGAAGCAACTCCACAAAGACGGCAAGACCAGCTGCAACGGAGTCGGCGACGTACGCAAACTGCGCGTCACCCCGCCCCCACAACGGCGGCAACCATGACCACAAACCGCCGCGACGTTCAACGGCTCACCGACCACCTGCGCTCCAGCCTCGGCGACGGACCGTTCCCCGCGCCCGGCGGCTGGACGCACATGGGCGCCGTCATCTGCGACGCCAGCTTCCAGGCACGCCGCAACTACGAGACGACGATCCGCCCGCGGCTCCTCGCACTGCAAACCGCCTGGCCGGACGCCTCTACCGTGCAGGGCTTCCGAACACGCCTGGCCACCTGCGACCTCGCCACCGCCATGAACTTCCACGACCCCCGCAGGGTCACCATCGCCCACCGCATCACCGACCTGCTGGCCGCCCACCACGTCGACACCCGCGACGACCTGAACGCCTGGCTCGACCACACAGCAAACCGCGCTGCCCTGCGGACCCTCCACGGCGTCGGCCCCAAAACGGTGGACTACATCGGCAACCTCGTCGGCCGCTCCCAGATCGCCGTCGACGTCCATCTGCGCGCCTTCGCCTCCGACGCCGGCCTCCCCGCCCTGAGCTACCAGCAGCTGCGCGCAGTGTACGAGGCCGCCGCCGCCCAGCTCGGACACGACCGGGCAGGCCTGGAGCACGCCGTCTGGCGCTTCAAGGCGCAGGCCCACTAAGCAGGTTCTACACCGCGCTGGACCTTCTTCTTGATCAGATCACCAGCGTGCAGGACTGGCAGGTCAACCTGGGCCCGGATGACAAGCGCCCCGCGCAGGTAGTCACCGGCGCGGGCGGCGCAGGTTCTCCTGCGAGGACAGCAGCCCGAGGACCGCGTGCTCCTGGTGATACTCGCGCCATCGTTCAGCCAGTGCGCGGTCGGTGAACTGCCCTCGCCCTGGATCGCTCGACGTGGTCAGCTCGATCGTGTCCCATCCGCCACTGGCGTGGGCGAACGCCGCGGCGAGTTCCGCGAACGACGGGCCGCGATAGTAGCTGACGTGAGTGTCAGTAATGTCCAGCACCCTCCCGGATTCATCCGATACCAGGGTGTTGGCCGCCACCCGTGAGGTGAAGTAGGCGCTCACGTCATCCTTGACCTCGACGCGCATTGCGCTGGACACCTGCTGCCGGTAGCTCGGGGGCCGTAGACAGGCCAGGTAGGAGAAGTCGATACGAGTGCCGTCGATACGGATCACCTCGAAACCCGGGTACGGCCCCTGGAGCGGTGGCGCGATCGCAAAGGACTCCACGCCCACGCCGATCTTGGCATCGGCCTCTTCGTGCATGTCGAGAAGGTCCAACAGGAGCAGGTGATCCGCCTCCTTGTCCACGAGGCTGCCCACGCTGTACCCGTACAGCACGTCACGGACTGCTTCCTGCGCCGCCTTCTTCGACGGGTACTCCCGGGATCCGATCCAGAACTTGGGCAATGACCCTCTCCTCTACTGTGTACGGCAGTGCTGCCCGCCCGCAGTCTGGTCTATTCGGCCTCTACGAACTGTCCCGAGAGGCTGCCCGGCACAGGAAGAGACGGAAGAGGCCGCCACATTCGGACAGAGCAGTGCGGTGAGCTGAACGAACTCCACCCACCCGGGCCTGACCACGCGCCCGGACGCGACGCTCACCGCGCGGCCGTCCACCCGCGGAGTCGCGCGCCCGTAGGCCGGCCGGCAGCGACCCTCGCCAGCGCCCGACCGGGCCCAGGCAGGCCCGCCCACACCGGCACACGCCGCCGGGCATCTCACAGGAGACGGAGGACACCAGGTCCAAAACCAGCGGGTACGCGCTCTGGCTACGCTCCCGGGCATGAGCACTTCCGCCGCCCACTGCGACTGGCTACCGGACCACCAACTGCATGTGGTGCCCACCCTGGCCCACGTGGACCAGATGATCGAGCACATCGCGCGAATCGTCCACGACTACACCGACCAGAACCCGCTGACCCTCGCGGAGACCGGGCAGGGCGATCGGATCCACCTCAAAGTGACCGCTGTCGCACCGATACCCGAGGTACTGCCCCGCCTGGTCGCGGATGCCCTCACCCAGCTCCGCGCCGCCCTGGAACACACCCTGTACGCCGAAGTCGAGCACCGTCTCCAACGCCCGTTGACTGACCAGGAGGCGCGATGCATCGAGATGCCGGCGTGCACCGAGTCGGCCCGCTTCGACGCCTGGCTCTCACACGGGCGACGGCGCCAACTGGCCCCACTAGCCGCTGGTGCTGAGCTCGCCGAGCGCATCCGAGCACTGCAGCCCTTCCAGCGCCGCGGCGTCGAAGATCACCCGCTCCGGCTCCTGGCCGAACACACCAACCTGGCCAAGCACCGCACCCCGGCCGTCGCTGCGACACGCCTCGGCGCCGTCTATCCCGACCGCCAGCACCCCGGTCTCACCGTCGCCCTTCCTCTGGAACACAATCCGCAGCCCGGACACGGTCTCCCTCTCCAGCCCGGAGACATCCTGGCCAGCGGCCCCCGCTACACCCCCATCGCGCTCTCGATCGTTCCGACCGTCTGCCTGCAGCGCCCGCAAACCGAGGTCTGGCACATCGCGCTGAAGGAACTGGACTACCTCGAAGACTGGGTTCGGACCACCGCCATCCCGATCCTCATCACCGGAGCCCGCCAGAGCACCGCGATCCCGCCTCAGTTGGACATCACGATCGGACACCCCGACCTGCGGCAAGCCCTCCAGTCGGCGGGCACCATACCTGCGGCACAACGAGCTGCCCTGAGCATGCAGGCCACAATTGCCCGCCGGGACCTTCCTGAAATCCTCTCCATGGCACCAGTAAGAGCCGACAAGGAAACGATCAAGGCATGGGTGACCTCCCTGGATGACGCGACGGTCGTAGCTACGCTCACCCGAATCGCCCAGGTGAACCCCGACCCCACAGCTCTGCTGGACTATCTACGTGAGTTGTGCGCTGAGGCTCACGCCTACCAGAGCCGGATACCGGAGCGACCAGGGCCCGCGTCGTGACCATGGTTCGCAGCCAGACGACTGTCGGTGGCGGGTGAGGAGCTGCCGTCCTTGCCGGGCCCGGCCGGTACGGCGTCGCCTGTCCGAGGCTCTCGCCCACCCGGCCCGGCACGGAATCCAGGCATGACGGATCCGTTCGCGGGGGTGTGTCTGGTGGCGGCTCAGATCATCTGACGCAGCCACCAGAAGAGCAGGCCGGCGACGTCGGCGCCGCAGCCGTAGGCGGAGCCGCGCAGGGCGCTGGAGATGAGGGCGCTGCGACGGCGGCGGATCCATGCCGATGCCCGGCCGAAGCGGCCGGGAGCCTGCGTGGCGGGGGCGGTGCGGTTAGTCTCGTTCATGGCGGTGCTTCCTCGTGGGTGCTGCTCGTGAAGCCTGGTGGGGCGGGCGGCCTGGAAACCTTCGTCCCTGCCGGGCTTCTCTGTTGGTGCCAGGTCAGTGCGGTGTGGTGAGTTCCTGGATGCGGTCGGGCAGCCGGCTGTCGGGCCGGCAGACCAGTCCGTCCTCGTCGTGGCGGTCGGCGAGCGCTTCGTAGCGCTTTTGCAGGTGGCGGGTGGGGATCGGCGCCGGTTCGCGGTGGCGGGCGCAGTAGGCGGTGAAGGCCTTCACGGCGCCGACCAGGTCGCGGGTGTAGTCGTTGGGCGGGCCGTCGAACCACTGCTGTGCGGTGCGGTCGCGCATGGCGCTCATCTGCCGTTTCCACAGGGCCGCTTCGCGGATCTCGCCCTGGCTGAGGTGGTGCAGGTGCAGGCAGTAGGCGGCGCCGGTGTGCTCTGCGCCGGCGGCGATCTGCCACCAGAACACGGCGCTCTCGGGGTGGTGGGCGAGGTGGAGGATGCAGGCGAAGACGTGGATGCCGTGGACGTCGAGGGGCGTCCACTCGGTGAAGTCGTCCCAGTTGGGCCTGCCGGTGCCGTCGTCGCCGATGACCGCGGCGAGTTCTTCGACGTGGTCGGCGGCACCGGCCTCGGTGACGGTCCACCGGGAGATCAGATCCATCTGGCGGCGGGCGCCGGCACCGGCGGGCCGGGCCGGCGCGGTCGGGGCGTACCCGGCGTCCGAGGCCAGCCGGCGCAGGCCCTCGGCGACGTCGAACGGCCGGCGCGGCTCGCGCACGACGGGATCCGCCTCGCGCAGACGCTCGGCCCATGTCGTCTCGGCCTCGGCCGGGCGCTTGTTCCTCACAGATGTCACTGGCCTGCCTCCTCCTTCTTCTTCTGCGGGCTCGTGCCACGGTGGCGGTGGTAGACCGGGGCGAGGCGTTCGCGGGCCTTGCGGCAGTGGTGGTCCACGGTGCGCGCGGTGATACCGAGATACCAGCCGGTCTTGAGGCTGCTGTAGTCCTGGACGTACCGCAGGATGACCACGTCCAGCTGACGCTGCGGCAATTTCAGCAGCGCCGGGTACAGGCCGATCGTGCTCGGCATCGCCGTGATCCCCTCACGCGCCGCGCACAGCGCCTCGTCCCCGACGACGCGCCGCAGGATGCTCCAGGTCTGCTGCGGCAGGTTGGCCTCGGCGAGCAGCGCGTCCCAGTTCCGCAGCACTTCCAGGAACGCACGGTGCACCGCGCGCTCGGCGACGTCGTTGGCGCCGAGCCGGTACAGCGCGTAGGAGTGCCACGCCTCCTGGCTCATCACGTAGTGCGCCTCGAAGTCCAGCGGCAGGGGGAGCGGCTCCTGCGTGGCGGAACCGTAACCGTCGTCGGCACGGAAGACGTCTTCGTGCATGGATCCTCTTCGTTGAGGTGTCGGGTGCCCGGCGTACGCCGGTGACGATCACTCAACCGGCCCAGCGCCCCGAACACGCATGCACGCGACCCCCAATATGACCGTCCGAAATTCAACAGTCGCACACGGTGATCATGGCGCAAGAGGAGGCGCCTCGCCTGAGCTGCGGCGTCAGCTCTCCCCAGGGCGCTGAGGTCTGCCTCGCATAGCCGGTCGACGTGACGGGAGTCACAAGCTGAGGTCTCCGGTTTTCAGCCAAATCGACCTGAAATCGCCAGGAGTTGGTCTCGTGCAGCGCCCGCCGGTCCACAACCTCCTTCGCGCGCCACTTCCTGGCTCGCGAGCCTCGTCACCGGGAGCGCCAGTACGCGTGCGTCTGACGTACGTCAGCGTCGATCACATCGCGCAGGACCTCGCGGTCGTCTGCGGGCAGGTGACCGCCGAGGAGGTTCGCGGACAGCCGGTACGCCTCCGCCAGATGTGGATCGCCGGCCGCAAGGACGCTGGAGAGCAGCGGCTCGTCCCGCTCCGACACCGCATCCACCAGGGCGATCAGGCGCTTCCGCTCCCGGTCCGTCATGTCGGGCAACGCGGTGCCCAGCTGTCCTTGCAGGGCGGCCCAGGTGAGGGTCTGCTGGGCACGGGCCACCCGCATCAGAGCACCGCGCACCGCTGCGGCCGCCGCGGCGAGGGTTTCGTCCGACAGGCCTGCGGCAGGGCGCGGGGCGCGCCGTGAGGGCGCCGTCTCGTCCACGGCGTACTTCTCCCTCACCTCCCGGATCTGCCACAGGAGTCTGCCGGTCAAAGCACCATCAGCTGCGGTCACAGCGTCGTGGAGTTCCCGGAGCTTCTCCTCGCGGCGTCTGGGCGACATATGCGTCTGCTGGTGCTCGGCCACCAGGCGCCGGACCCTCAGCACGGCTTCCTGCTGCCGTCGCACGCGTGCGTCGTCCGCGTCGGGCCGAGGCGGACGCACGGCTCCAGCGCGCGGCGGGGCCGGAGCGAGTCGGTCGAGCGCCTGGCGTCGACGGGCGGCCGTGTCCGGCGCCGGACGGTGGTTCTTCTCCTGAAGGAAGAGGCGAGCCTTCTGCAGCATCCGCAGCTCGGCGTCGCTGGTCCCGCGCCGGGTCAGGGCGGTGGCCCGGTTGTAGTGCTCGCGCACATCCCAGGCACGCTTTTCGTCCACCGCGCGCTCCAGGTCCGCGAACACGCGTTGCTGGTAGCCCATATGGCCGTCCAGCCACGTGCGGGCTTCGGCGAGGGCCTGCTGCGCTTGCGTCCGCGCGTGCGGCTCCAGGGTGGTAAGGAAGGAGTCACTGCCCTCGCAGAGCCGGCGGACGTGCTCGACCGTACCGGACCGCTGTGCTGATTCCAGTTCTCGGATCAGTCGTGTGACCGCTTCCGGCAGCGGCTGCGTGCGCGGGTCTGCCGGAAGCTCTTTCAGGATCCGCTGTGCGGCCTCGGTGACAAACCCGTCTGCCGTCCACCCGCAATCTGCCAGAGGCACCCATTCCGTGGGGCGGGCGAGGCTCTCGGTGCCGATCCAGACCCGGCGGTTGGTCCCCTCGCTCTGCACCCGCACCCGGTACACATACCGGCAGCGAGCAAGCGTTCCAGGCTCGAGCGGAACACCGGCCCCCAGGATCGGGATGCCGCCGTTGCGGGCCGGAGGCACCCTCCCGTCGAGGTGAACCCTGAACTGCCGTCCGCCGTCCAGGGCGACGTCCAGGGCGGAGCCGATCGGGTCCGGATAGGAGAACCGGGCCGCTTGCCCGTGATCCGCCAAGGACGCCTGCATCGCGCCCTTCACGTACAGGTGGTCGGCGCTCGACTCGCCGACACTGCGACGCCGGCATACCGCTTCGTCCCCGTGCTGCCCGGCGGGATAGTGCTGGAAGTGGCACTGCCTGTCGACGTACAGCTTGTCCGCCAGACGAGCCCCGCACCCCCCGAGCAGCAGACCACACCAGAAGGAGTCCCCACGATGACGCCGCCGGAACGCATCCAGCTCGATGGCTGCCACGGGCAGAACCACCGGCACGTCCGAATGCTCGTTGCCGATCACCGCCGTCTGCACAAGCCGCGAGTCACGCACCGACGCCTCCCAATCCCTGCCCCCACACAGTAGATGCCCCGTCCCCGCTCTCGGCCGAGAATTGCAAGGCCGGACGGGGCACCGTCACATCGCGGGCCCGGCGGCAGCCCGAGCGAACCGCCCGCACCGCTGCGGGACGCACATCACAACGGCCTCGGCGAGCTCGGCAGCCGATCCGCGAACCGCAGTCATCACCGAGCAGCCGGACAGCATCCGCACACCACCGACGCGCGGCGGGGAGTTGCACTGCATGACGCCCCGATCACCGCAGGAGATATCCACGCCCACCAGATGTAAGTACACGTGAAACGGCGCGGGTAGTGGCCGGCCACTACCCGCGCATCGATGTCTGGGACCTGACTGGCGACCTTCCTGCGCGCCAGAAGCCCGGCTCGGTATACGGACAGTGGGTCACCACTCGTCCGTGTCGTCACCTGCCTCGAGGTCGAGCCTGCCGAGCAGGCGGGAATCGGCTTGCTCGGCCGCTCGCAGCAGCCAGTCGAAGGTGCGTACCTCGATCCTGCTGTCGGTGAACAGGCGGCGGCGCACCTGTGCGGAGTCCTCGCTGTCGTCCTCGCGCCCGATGATGATCAGCCCGCGGGCGTCGGCGGTGATGCCCGGCAGGCTCAGTCCGTTGTCTTCCCGCGGATTGCGCGCCTGGAGGAGGTTGGTCGACAGCCACTCCCGCCAGTCGCGAATCTGATCGACGGCGTGACGGAGAGTGGGGGACTCGCGTCCGTTACCCGGGTTGGTCAGCCTCGCGTGCGGGCTTTCCAGTTCCACGAGCACCCACTGCAGGCCCGCGGAGGTGCGGCCGGCAATGAGGAAATCGGCCCGGTAGTGGTTGCCGAACCCCACTTCTGGTCTCACCCAGGTGCCGTGGTTGCCCGTGAGGATGTGTCCGAGCAGGGCGGGGTGCCGTTGCAGGACCTCCTGGAGATCGCGTTCGGCCGTCGCTGTCTCCAAGGTCTCGCGCAAGGCCTCCTGCTCTGCCAGAGAGGGCCTGCGGGTGACCTGCCAGGGGCGCAGCAGGGCCAGTTCGCGACTGGTCACCCGTCCCGGACGGGGGTCCCGGGCAAGTGCCTCCTCGCGCGCCTTGCGTACGAGGTCGGCGTGGTGGGGCGCGTCCTGTTTGACCAGGCGCGTGACGCGGTGGGGCCGCGCCCCGCGGCCCCGGCCCCCGCGGAAGTTGAGGCGGCCACTGTTGCTGATCGAGGCGATGATGTCGTGCTGGACCTTCTCAGAGCCTCGCTCTCCAGGAGTGATCGCAATATCGCCCGACTCGGGTGACAGCCGCTCGAGATGGATCACCGACCGGTGCGCCCAGGCCACTTCGAGCCACGCCTCCAGGATGTCCCGGTGGTCGATCAGGTTCTGCGGCGGGATCTCGATGGCGGCCTCACCGGCGACGAGTTCGAGGTAGCCGTACTCCTCCTCGTCGATCGGCTGCGCCCTCTTCAGGAGCAGCGGTTCGGTCAGGTGAGCGCGAAGGAGTGCGGCCGCGACCGGCATCGGCGTGCCGGGCGCGAGCGGCACGCCCAGGGCGTCGGCGAGGTCCCGCTGTGCCGGGGTGAACTCGCCGCTGAGCTCGCGAAGGTGCGCCGCCACCTTCTTCCAGTCCGTCTCGGCCACCGGCGCCCGTCCTTTCTGTCGGTCCGCCCTGCTCGATCGCAGACGGCCTGTCTGGGTGAAGTGTGTCGCGAAGTGCCCATAGCCGCGTGCCGATTTGACAGGCACGCGGTGCCGGGGCGGCCGTCCGTAGGTCATCGCCGACGCAGGACGATGCCGCGCTCGGTGGCCAGGGCCAGCAGGGCGGTGACCGTTGTGCCCTCGCGCAGCCGGCGGCGGACTTGCCGGCCGTCCAGGACGACATCGAGGGCGGCAGGCCCGATGCCGAAGGCCCGGCACGCCCGTGCGGCCGCGGCGCCGTCCCCGCCCAGGGCCCTCATCCAGGTCTCCAGCTCCGGGGCTGTCAGCTTGAGTGCGTCCCAGGCGGTCGTGCGTTCGCGGAGCTGGTGGTGGCGAAGCCCGGGGTGCGAGCTGGGCGATGAGCCGCATCACGCGGGAGCGTTCCACGGCGCGGGCGGCGGCGGGGCCTCGCTGCTGCAGGGTGCTGCCGGGCGCCTCTCCTCTCGGCGAGGCAGATCGCGGCTGCGCCTTCGCCGACTGGGGGCGTCGGCGCAGGACGCGTCGCAGCTCCGGCCCGAGATCGAGGCCTTCGCGGGCGGCGACGTCCTGGGCGTCGAGTGTGCGTCGACGCGGGGCTCGGGCGAGGTCCGCGGAAGAAGGGGTGTGGGTCGGGCTGAGGCGCAGGAAGTTGTAGATCGCGGTCAGTTCGGGGTCGGTGAAGCGCGGCTCGGCCACGGGGCTGCCTCCGGTTCGGCGGTTTTCGGGCATACAAAAGGGCCCCGTGCCGACAGCAGCGGGGCCCTGAGTAGGGGGTCGTGGTGGGGAAAGGGGGATGCCGGGCCGCAGGGATTCAGTGGCGGCCCTGGTCGGGCTGCTCCTTCAGAGGGGTCACAGCCCGCACAACGCGGCCAGCGTAGCCGTTCTTCGCTTCACCGCCAGCATTTTACTCAAAGCCGCAGGTCACTGCTGCCTGCCGTCGCACGTTCGACGGCGCGTACTTCACGTCGAACGATGGGCTGGTGTCAGGTGGCATGGCTGGCCCGGTGTAGGCCCCGCTGGTGTCACGATTCCGGACACGGCCTACGGGCGGCTGCGCGCCGCGCTCTTCTCGGCCCGCGACCAGCGCGCGCAGCCGTAACGACCGCGACCGTCAGCCGTCGGGCACGCCCGCCGCCCGGGCATACGCGGCGAGTTCGGCGCGGAGGCTGCTTTGCCCTGCGCCGAGACCGTCCCGCGCCCGCTGCAACTCCTCCAGCACGTCGTCGGTGAGATCGTCGACCCAGGCCTCCGCCCGCTGCTGCTCGGCCTCTTCCTCATCACGCAACTGCCGCTCGTACCAGTCGAGGTCATCCCCGTCCCGGATCCAGTGGCGCACCGCCGCATCCTGCTCGCGCCGCGCCTCGGCCTCCTCGACGACGCCACACGGGTACATCAGCGAGGGCCGGGGCCGGGGTCCGGCCAGGATCCGGGCCCGGGCGGCGAGCAGCGCACGGCTGGTGTCCTCGCCGGCGCCGCACGCCGCGGCGAAGCCGGCCAGCAACTCCTCGCTGGGCAGCCGCCGGCCGGTGAGGGCGTTGTGCAGGGCGCTGCGCGAGAGGCGGCCCGCGGCCTCGGGCGAGTCGACCAGCCGGCGCAGGCTCGGCCCTCCCGCCGCCGCCCTCACCTTCTCCATGGCCGCGGCCAGCCCCGCCAGGGTGGTGATGTCGCGCCCGGGCACGTACGCGGACGGCTTCCGCACGGGTCCAGGGCGCACGGCAGATGCGGCCGCCGCCCACACCCGCGCGCCCTCCTCCTCGTCGGCGCCCGCGCCCCGGGCGAACGCCTGGACGGTGCGCAGGGTGGGAAGCCGCCCGTCCAGGGCCCGGCGCAGCGTGCACACCGAGACCGACAGCTTCCCGGCGGCGGCCCGCCGCGCCAGGGCAGCGAAGGTGCGCCGTCCCTTCGCCGCGCGCAACCAGCCGCGCAACTGCGCCAGTTCCACCGGCTCGGCCGCCCGGCGGCTCACCCGCGACCGCCGCCGGCGACGACGGCCAGGAGCTGGGCCGCGCGACGGCCGACGAGCAGCAGCCCCACGGCGCCCGCGAGCAGGGTCAGCACCAGGGGGATCGGGCGCTGGAGGACGGCGAGCACGGTCACCGCGGCGACCACGGTGATGATGACGGCCGCCTCGCCCGCACCGATCCTGCCCGTGGTGGCCTCGGCCGGGGCCACCGGCCGGGTGCCGGCGGGTTCGGTGGTGGACGGGGGAGTGAGCATGACGGGGCCTCCAGACGGTGCGGCGGGACGTCCGCGGTCCGGGGCGTGCCCGGCGCGGTGAGCTGATGGTGGCACCGCCCGCCCCGCTCCCGCGACCTCCACAAGCCTGTGCCCGGACCCGACGTTGCTCCCTCCTGTGGCGCGAAGCCGCAGGCCAGTCTGAGAAGTGAGCAGACCCTGTCCACAGCTCATGAGCCCGCTTCTCACACCCAGGACCGTCGCCCTCGGCTCGTCGTACGGCAGCCGGGGCGAGCGCGTCACCCGCCAGGCCGCGCTACCTCGCGGAACCAGGCACTGCGACGGCCAACTCCCCGACAACCAGACCCGTCTGGCCGCCGCACTCTGCGATGGAGACTGGACGGCCGAGGACATCGCCCGCCCCCGCCCGCGGCGGACGACCGGTGCGGAAGGCTCCGCCGTTGTCAGGGCTGGCCCGTAGGGTGCCGAGCACGCCCCGCACGCCTACCTCACAGGCGCCGTCTGGAACGCCAGTATCGGGTACCGCGCGCCCATCTCTCCCTCCGCTGCCGGCAAGGATGCCGACGGCGGAGTGCAGTCCACAGCGGGCCAGGGCGCGGAGCCGGAACATTTTTCTGGTCCCGACTACACACTCCTGAGACGCCAACCCTTATGTGGGGTGGGACGAGAGCGTGGGCTGCATCAGAGCAGCCCGGAACAGCTCTCCAGAGAAGGGCTGGGGATGGGCGGAGAAGTTGCCACCATGGTCACAACCGGCGCCGTGTTTGCGCTGGGACTGACGATGCGGCTGATGAGCCGTCGCGGGCATACGGGGCTGGGAGAAATCCTGCTGGAACTTGCGCGGGCACGTTCGGCTGCGGCATCCGAGAGGGAACGCCGCGCCACCACAGTGGAGATCCTGGATCGGCTTCCCCACGGTGGGCGCGTGGACGAAGTTGACGACAGCGGACGTCAGCGCACCTACGAGGTCACCCCGGCCCGCGCGCGGTCCCGCAGGAAAGGCGGCCGCCAGTGACTGACTCCGACCAGGCCCCGCCCGAGCCACACCCTCCCACGAGCGCAGCGCAGTACGGGCCGCCCGGCTTCGAAGAGTTCTTTCGCCACTACGAGCCGATGGTGCGCCGATATCTCATCTGGCAAGAAGCCGAACCCAGCATCCTCGACGACGCCGCCCAGCTGACCATGGTCAGCGCCTTCCGATACTGGGATCGCGTCGGCCAGATGGACCCCCCAACCGGCTGGCTGTTCAAGGTGGCCCGCCAACGACTACAGGACGCCCGCGAGTCGCATAGGCGCAACGGCATCCTCATCGGCACCGATGCGATGCACAACACTACGGCCCATCCCGACCCCATCACCACTTGCGATCAGCGGCTCGACATCCTCGCCGCCCTCAGCAAGCTCCCGCCCCGACAACAAGAAGCCGTGGCGCTGCGCGAACAGTTCGGACTGCCGTACAAGGAGATCGCAGAGATCATGGGCGCCTCACCCGCCACGGTCCGCGCCCATGTACATCAGGCTCGCAAGACCCTTGAGGCGATGCTCGGGGACGACAAGGAAGGGGGAGACGCATGAGGATCAACGAGCGCCTTAAGGAGGCGGCTCAGGCGATCGACGAACTGTTCGCCGACGGTCAGGCCCAAGCTGCGGAGCGTTACCAGCGCCTTCTGGCGGCCCTGCAGGACAGCGAGAACGTCCAGACTTCGGCTACCAAGGCTGAATCCCCTACCCCGTCGGAGCCACGGAGCACCCCCCGCAGCACCTCGGCCATGGCGCCTCATCAGGGCTCGACTGCCCAATCGGGCCTGACCGACCGCCAGCGGAAGATCATTGAGGTCATCCGTGACTCCGTGCAGCAGCGCGGATATCCCCCATCGATGCGGGAGATCGGCCAAGCCGTAGGCCTGTCCAGCATGTCGTCGGTCGCTCACCAACTGATGGCGCTGGAACGCAAGGGATACCTGCGTCGGGATCCCGACCAACCCCGTGCGTACGAAGTCGAAGGCTCTGCCCAAGCACCCGCGAGCGGCCAATACGGCCGCAAGCGTGGCAAGGAGTCTGCGCCGGGACGCGAGACGGGCAGCTCGGGTGAGCGGACGCACCTGCCGACACGGGCGGCCCAACCTGAAGATGAGGCTCTGAAAGAGCTTGTGCGAGGTGCCTGGGCATGCGTCGAGAAGCTGCGCAAGGAGAGCGACGAACAGCGCCGCTACCTCCACCGCAAGCCACTGACCAACGCCGACCTCGCAGCCCACATCGGCAAATCCGATCGCACGGTGAGCAGGTGGCTGCATGATCAGAACTTCATGCCCTCCCGCACGGAGTTCCTCGCCATCATCGAAAAGCTCGGAGGCGACCCAGACGAATACGACTTCATCTGGCATGAGGGCTACGTGGCATACGAAGCGCTGAAGGGCATGACAGATCCGGAGCCGTCTCCGCCCGGTTCATCGGCGAACCAGCGACAGCTAAGTGGCGCAGCGGAGGGGTAACCGCAGGCAGGGCTGAAACGAGCGCATCCGCTCAAGCGCGCCGGCTTGGTCCCTGCGGACCCTGTTCGGGTGCGGGGGGCTGCGGCACGGCTGTCTGCGGGGGCGCGGACGGGTGGCCGTGATGTCAGGGCACGTGCGGTCTGGCCCCGCAGGAGCCGTTCGGCCATGGCCTGAATCTGGGCTGCCCGGTCGGCAAAGGGTCGCGCGCCGCCCCAGGCCGCAGCACGCAGGAAACCCTCCTCGTCGTAGCGAGCCCGGTATGCGGCACTGGCCTACTGCGCGGAGAAAGGGGCGATGGCGGCTGCGACAGCGGGGGCGAAGTCGGCATGGTGGGTCACGTACGGCCGGTCGGCCTGGCGCCAGGCAAGCCCGGTGACGTCGACCGCAAGGCCGCCGGGGTACTCGACTTCCACGCTCGTCGCCAGTGCGCGGGCCGCGGGCAGGGCCGAAGCTGGCAACGGGGCCAGGGCGAACACCACGTGTGTGAGGGGTGGTCAGGGCGGCTGGCGGTTGAAGAGGTCCTCGTGGTGAGCAACGCAACCGCCCTGTGCGAGCGGTACTGCTCCCGGAGAGAGCGGCACCGGGTCTTCGCGGCTGTCAGGTTGCGGCCGACCAAGCCCGGGCCGACGCGACGATCGTGCCGGTCTGTCGGCGGCAGGCTGGCGGTTACTGGTCGGGGTGGACGGCTTGGACGCCGGTCCCGGCGTACGCCTTGGGGGTGAGGGTGAGCAGGAACCGTCCGCCGGGGTGGGCGGGGGAGGGCCGGGCGGCGTGGATGGCGTGCACAGCGGCCCAGGAGTGCCCGAACCGCAGCAGTTCGGTGGCGGTGACCGCGGCGTCGGTGTCGAACGCCTCGATCCGGATGAACCGCAGCCCATTGATGTAGCCGAGCAGGCCGGGCCGTTCGGCGTCGCCGGCCGTCAGGGAGAGCACCGGGGCGTACAGGTCGCCAAGTCCGCCGGATGCCTGGACGTAGAACGCGGCGACGGCCTCGTTGAACGGATCCTTCGGGTCGTACAGCGCCGCGGCGGTCGTGTGGTCCAGGACGACCGCGATCGGCGCCACTACGCGGCTGCCCGCGGACCGTGCGCGGCGCCGCCCAGGCGCTCCAGCAGCGCCTTCGCTTTCGCCTCGGCCTCCGGGCTCGGCGCGCTGCCGAGAGCGGAGGCGAGCTCAGCGCGGGCCAGCTCGGCACGCTCGGAGTACTCGGCCTGCGTGGGCGTGCTCTGCGCGAGGTCCTCCACCAGGCTGCGGATGGTGGTGCCGTGCTCGGCCGCCAGCTGGGCGAGCCGGTCCCGCGCGGCCGTGCTCACCTTGATGCTCGTCTCGTCTGCTGCCATGTTCCTCACTCTACCGCTTCCCTCTACTGTTGGTAGAGGAACGAGTGGCGGGCCCGTAGGCGCCCCTGCGCGCACGCACTATGCGGGGTCGGGGCACGCCGTCCGCGCACATCCGGTACGCGAAATGTGCGCTTGAGGTGCGGGCTCAGGGCCCGGTGGTGCTGCCTCAATGGGCCGTTTGGTCCCGGCGCTGCTGGCACGGAAGGGGGAAGCCTGGGTCCGCTAGGCCTGCGCTCTCGGCAGTAAATGGTCGGGCTCGCGCCACACCGGACCTCTGCAACTGTCGGACCAGTGTGCTGGCAGTGTGTCCGGCCCGTACCGCGAGGAAGATGGACATAGGGCTCCCGTCCCGTGTAACCCCCGAGCCGGGACGGGAGCCACCAGCCGCAGGTGGCCTACCTGAGTCCGGTGGCACACGGCACCATGCTCTCCATGAGGGATCAGCGAGCTGAAGAATTCGCGCGGTGCGCCGTCGTGCTGGCCGCGGAGTTGCGCGAGATACGACACCGCGGCGCGGCGGCCGCCGATCCCGAGGAAGCGGATCCTTTCGCCGCTCCCGCCCCGACAGGTGATGATCCCTTCGCTCCGTCGATGGCCGGCCGGGAGGGCGTCTTCGATCAGGCGCTGTCCAACGCCCTGGCTGCGATCGTCGCTTCCGAGTGGCCGGGCGAGGAAGCGGACCGCAAGGGACGAGTCCGGTCGGCCAGCGCGCTGCTCAAGCTGATCGAGGAACACGTCCCTTCCACGGACGGCATCGTCCTCGTTCATGACAAGCACCCGTTGCCGGACATCCCCCAAGGCGACACGGACTCGCTCTTCCAAGCGCCGCGACTTTCGTCGCACACCCGGATCGATGTGCGCACGCTCCAGAACGGGATCGAGGCCAGTCAGGCAGCCCGCCACGGCCGCGGTGCCGGAGGGCTGCAGCGTCGCCACATCGAGGCCCTGCTAGCCCTTGACGGTCACCGGAGCCTCGGCGTGATGGGAGAGGAACAGCAGGACCGGATCCAGCAGATCGCGCAGAGAGAAGACGCGACCTCCCAGAAACGAGCTGCCGAATACCTCGAACGGATCGGTGAGGAAGAAGCCACCCGGCGCGCCGAGAACGTGACCAACCCCAACGCCTACCACCCGAAGCACAACCCGCACGGGCACGACCTCGACACCTGCCCCGTCTGCGGGCACGAGACGTTCTGCGTCGAGGGCCTCGACCCTGTCTTCGGCCGGGTGGGGTACGGACAATGCCTGGTGTGCACCTACATTCGCACCCCGGGCGCCGCAGAGGACGAGGCCTTCACCGAACATCTCCGGTCGATGGACGACGAGTGATGCCATCAGGCACGCCGAGCCGCGTCCCTTCGGCTGCCGGCCCTCACACCGCACCCGAATTGGGGCCTGGCAGATCGGTGCCGCAGCGCCGTGACTCCGGCGGGACGACTGTCGTTGTCCTGGCTGGTGCCGCCTCTTTGCCCGCGCTGTGACGGTGCCCGGCCGAGCGCCGCGTCAGCCCACGACCGACGCGGACAGGTAGGCCCCAGACGCGCCGCGTCACTCACAGCGCCCCGCACGTGTGGCCACGCCACCCAGCAGGCGCCGGATCGTGGGACCGGCCGCGAGGACGGCACGCCCATGACCTCCACCCACCCACGCAAGCGACCCCAGCGACGCTCCGCTGCGGTACCCGTCTTGAGCTCACCGTCCCGGACCGGCTGCCAGCGCCTGACCTGACCGCGTCAGCCGGCGGATCACCCTGTCCACGCGTCCAGCGTGCCCGGCGACATCCACCTCCACCTGCGCCCCGGCCCGGGCCTGGGCCCGCAGCTCGGTGTCGGGCTGGGTGGTCACGCTGGTGTGGTGCAGAACTGGTGGGCACCGCGCAGCGTGGTGCGTAGATTCCGCTGGGTGGCCCGGCTGTCGAGGCGTACGTCGAGGGCGCCGGGAAGTGTGCTGTGGGCCCGCAGGCCCGTGGGCAGCCGGGAGGCATCCAGGCCGTCACGCCTGGCGATGAGGATGCCGAGCTCGTGACGGCTCACAGGGTCGGGCCCTGCGAGATGGTGGACGCCGGCCGCGTCGCCGCACGCCAGCTCCAGGAGGGCGGCGGCCAGGTCGGCGACGTGCACCGGGCAGCGGATGTCGTCGTTGAACAGGGCGCCGTCGCGGGTACCGGCGGCCAGTTCATGCACGACGCGCTCATGCACGACGCGCTCATGCACGGAACCCCCGTCGCCGATGATCAGCGACGTGCGGGCGACAACGGCCTGCGGATGCACGAGGAGGACCCCGGTCTCCGCCGCCGCCTTCGCCGCCCCGTACAGGGTGACGGGGTCAGGCAGGCACGACTCGTCGTAGTGGACCCGGGCGCCGGAGAACACCGCGTCGCTGGACACGTGGACCAGGCGGCTTCCGTACTTCGCCGCCGCCATCGCCAGCCGGACGGGCCCCTGAGCCGTCACCGCCCAGTCGGCGTGGCCGCTCGATGCGTTGACGACAAGATCCGCGCCGACTTCGGCCATGACGGCATCCACGCGTCCTGGATCCCGCAGGTCAAGTGGGTACCACGCGGCGTGGGAAGCAGTGCCGGGCCTGGTCACGTAGGTCGCGACCGTTGTGTGCCCGGCCCTTGCCGTCTGCCGGATCAACTCGGTGCCCAGGAAGTCGCTGCCGCCGATGACCAAGACCGTCATGACGCGACACGGTAGACCGTCCCGGCCGGTATCGGATACGGCACCTGTGGCGTAACTGTTGAGTCTGCTTATTGATCTTGAGTGTGGCCTGCTGTTGCTCAGATGTACTGAGTGACGCGTCTGTTTCCCGGGAGAGGCTCGCCGCCGAGCCGAGGTGCTGGTGACGGGCGGTACATGGGCTGAGCTGGCTGTTTGTGCTGTGCAGTGAACTGAGCGAGGCGGCGGTTTTTGCGCAGGGTGGTCGGCGTGTCTAGAGGCAGGGCTGGTTTGGCGGCTGTTCTGGGCTGGTAGGGGCGGGGTTTGTTCAGCGGGCGTACAGGCGGTGCCAGAGCAGGTCGTGGTCGGCGGGTGCGAGGCGGGGCAGGTGGAGGCGGTCGGCCAGGTGGTGGAGGAAGGCGGTCTGCTGTGCGCTCAAAATCCGGCTCGGCGTTGCCGCCTGCCACCTGGTGCAGCCGCTGCGGCCAGAACTCCTCCTGCTCCCAGTGCAGGGCCTCCTTCCACCACCGGGCCACGACCGCGTGCGCCAGAGCGAACACCTGAGCGGGCTCTGCTCCCGCCCGCACAGCACGGTGCGCCACCCCCGCCCACCGCCGCTGCGCGGCCGCCACCTCCGGCAGCCACCGCAACTCCAGGTGTTCCAGAGGCTGGTCGGCGTCCGCGTCCAGCAGCCAACGCCCGTGCCGGGCACACACCCGCCGCCAGCGCGGCTGATACCGCACCGCACGCACTGCCTGGCCGGTGCGCCGCGCCGTGCACGAGCGGCAGCCGAACGCCGCATCGCCTGCCACCGTGCCCGCCGCCCGCCATCGCGCCTGCGCCACGGCGGCCTCCCGCCCGGTGCTGATTGTGGGATCCTCCACGGTGAACGCAGGAAGCGCGCGCGACAGCACCGCCGGTGTGACCCCGCACAGCCCGGCGAGCACAGCCCGCCCGGCCTCGTTGAGGACGATTTCGGCATCGGCCCGCGCACCGCCGCCCTTGTGCTGGGCGGGGGAGTTGCGGCACGTCCATAGCCGCAGCACGCCCGCGGCCGGCAGGCCGTAACGCGCCGCGGCCCGGCTGATCAGTGACGCCGTCAGCTCCCCGGCCACCGGCACCGTCCGCAGCGCTCCTGCTGCCACGCCGCACCCCCGACACTCGCCCCGTGCTCCACCGGCCGGATCCGTACGCACCGCACGGCATAAGACGAAAGTCCCGCATCCAAGGTCTGGAACGGGACTTCGCGAACCCACACGCAAGTGTGGAAAATTGCTGCCCAGAGCATGCTTCCTCGATGCACAGGAGGTCTCCTGCTGCAGCCGGAACACCCCCACGCGAGTGGGGAAACGCCCTGAACGCAGAGACCATTGTGGCATAACCGGGCCCCCGCGATGCACCGAACTGCACGCCCTCCACCGCCAGATCACCACACTGCACCCCTCCCGAATGGCGGACCCCAGGCCCGGCACCTCGCGCTGCCCGCACGGTCCGGCAGCGGTCTGCACGGGCATCCGCGCCCCTGCGGCACCGTCTGCGGACCGGCCGTTGCGCGAACACCGGGCGGCGGGATGCCAGCCGTTCGGCCTCGGAGATCGCGGGAGTCGACCCGATGCGTAAAAACCGACCGATGCCGGTCCGGAGCGTCGATAGGGCCACAGCGGCAGGACCGGCCGGACCATCCGGCACGAGATCTCGTCGGCCCTGTGCTCGTCCAAGCAGATGGCCGGTTCACCATCTGACGGACACGAATGTCGTTTGGATCGTCCCCAACACGCCGCCCTCGGGACCGAGGCGGACGGCCTTTCTACCCTTCGTACGGCTCGCAGGCGGGCACCTGTCCGTCACTGCGCCGCCGCCGGTCACCGGTGAGCGCGACGATCCGGTGAACGGGCACCAAGATGGCCGGGTGGCCGCCTGTGGGGGAGAACCCCACCCGGCCGGTGCCGGGCTCGTAGGAGGTCACCGTGCCGTACAGCCGGTGCAGCACGGTCTCGTCACGCATCCCGCACTCGACGTCCAGGCACAGCATCCAGTCCCTGAGCCAGTGGACGGGCAGGTTCTCCATCTCGGCGGCCGCGGGGCCGGGGTGCTCGTCGTCGGGGACCCAGCTGTACTTGCCGACGACCAGGTCGTTGTAGACCTCCATCGAGTCGGGCCCGCTGTAGGCGGCCCGCCGCCCGAGCCGGGCAGCGCGCCGCACCGCCCGGGCCGTCGTCACCATGGCCGTGGGCCCGGCGCCCGGCCCGTCTCCCTCAGCGTCAACAGACAGATACGGGTAGGCGCCGCGCAGCAGCGCCAGCACGTCCCGCTCGTCCGGCCCGGCGGTGCCCGCGACAAGCTCCGGTCCGAGGACGACCCGCTGCCGGTCGCCGCGGGTGTGGTCGGCGGCGTGCCGGGCGGCGAAGCGGGGGACGGCAAGCACGACAGCGTGATCGGGTTCAAAGCCGTAGCCGGTACGCCGGCCACCGAACGGGACAGCGGGCCCGTGCTGCCCGTACTGCGCGAGGTAGGCCAGCTCCGCATCCCGCTTACTGGTCAGCGGCCAGCCGCTCACCAGCACCAACTGCCACCCCTCGCCGCCGTCACCCGTGGCCGCCCCCAGCGCCTCCTCCAGCCTGTCGCAGCAGTCCACCACGTACTGCTGCCACCGGTGCTGGAACTCCGCATCCGCCCACTGCGCGGGAGAAGCAAACCAGGCACCCGCCACAAGGGCCGGCTCCGGCAGCGCCGTCACATCACGCACCCGCAACCCGCCCCAGACAGCTTCCACCGCCCGCATCGCCGCCGCACGCGCCGCAGTCGCCTCGCCGCCCTGGTCCCGCACACCGCTCCACGCCCGCCGGACGGCCGCCCACACGTCGAACGGCTCCGCCCACCGGGACCGCAGCACCGCGGCCGCCAACTCCTGGCCCGCGCGCTGCACGGTCCCGTCGGCGGCCACCGCATCACACGCCCCGCTGACCGACGTCACCTCCCGCGCCGCGGGCGCCGCCGCCCGCCAGCCGGCCAGCACAGCCTCCGACCGCTCCAGCACCCCCGACCACGCCCGCAGCATCTGTCGCGCGCCCGCACCGACCGAGGGATCAGCGGTCCACGCCTCGAGCCCGCGGCGAACCTCCACATCGCGGTGCCGTGCCGCTTCCCACAGCACCCGCGCATACCCCTCCCAGGACCGCGGACCCGCCTCCTGCTCCTCCAGCCTGCGCACCCGCCCGTCAGCCGCCACGACGTCGGCCGCTGCCCGCCACAGCACTTCCTCGCCCGGTTCCACGCTCACCACAGGGGCACAGTGGCGGCACACATGCTCGCAGACGTCCAGCAGCGCGAGCGGGCTGCCCGTCAGGCGCTCCGCGTACCGGCAATGGCTCCGCCACCCCGCCTCCTTGGCAGGGACGTGCCACTTCCCGCCGCCCGCACGCCCCAGGACCACGGTGATCCGCCGCAGCGGCCCGACGTCCACTCCGGCCGCCAGCAGTTCCTTCTCCCGCAGCACCGGAAGCCCTCGGTCACGCCGCACGACAGCCCGCCCCCTTGTCGCCTATCCGCTCTCGTCGCTCACTGTGACACAGGCGCCCGACCGGCGTGCTCGGTTACCCAGGGCGTCACCCTCCCCGGCAAGGACCGTCTGTGACGTGGCGCGCGGGTCTGTACCGACGCCGCTTCCATGGGCGCCCCGCAAGGCCCAGCCCGCGGATGGCTGACCTGCCCTCCGGCCTACTCCCCGACGGCCATGTCCGCATGGTCGCCACGCTCTTCGACGGCGACTGGACCACCGAAGCCGCCCTCCTTGCCGTCCTGACCTGACCACCTGCCTCCCACGCGCCGTGACCCGGGCCCGTAAGCTGCGCCGGTCCGGCGTACCGCCCGCTGAAGGGAAACCGCCCCACCGTGTTCCAGCAGACCCCCGTCTACGACCGCCTCGTCGCCGAACGCGGCGACGTCCCCGTCCAGGTCCGCGGGGAAGCCGACCGGATCCACCGCGACCTGGCCCAGGTCCTGCCCCAGGCGTCCGCCCCCTACCCGAGCACCCCACGAAGCGTCTTCGAACCGAAGCAGCCTCCCAGCGCCCTGTAGACATGCGGCCTTGCCCCCCTCTGGGGGAGCAGCGGACGGCACCGCTGCGACGCTCGTAGGATGCCTAAATGCCCAAGCCGTTACGGATGAGCCGCTGCACGTGGGTTGCCGTGTGGGCGGTGCTGTGTGTGGCCGGCATCGCTGCCACCGCCGCACTGAACGCCTTTCCGGCGCCTGACCCGCAGCCCGAGAAGCCCGTCAGCGCCGAGTGCGCCGAGTACATCGCGGACATCGAGACGCAGCTGGCCAAGGCCAAGAGGGAAGGCAACGACGATGGCGTGCTGGCCTTCAGTCGAACCCGGGTCGGTGCGGACGACTGCAGCGATGAAGTTCTCGACCACTTCAGCGGCGACCGGTGAGTCGCCGTACAAGGCTCGCCGTGATAGCAGGGCTGAGCAGCGCCGCTGCCGTGGCGATCATCGCCGTGAGCGCCGAGAGGGAACCACAACCGCAGCCCACTCCGCCGAGGGTGTACTCCTCCTGCCTGGTAGCCGGCACCAAGCCGATGCCTGTGGGCGACAACCCGTGCGACGGCCGTTGAAGAAGCACTGAGTGGCTGTCCCCCGCAGGACGGCGACTGAGACCCCTGCCCGCCCGTGTCAGCTATGGCCCGGGTCCACTGCCGGCTCACTCAACACCTTGACCAGAACGGCATTGGCGACCTGCGCCAGTCGGCCAAGCTGCACCGCCTCGAACTGGAAGTACGGATTGACCTGGAACGGCCCCGCATGGCCGCCGTAGCCGAGGACCTGCTCCGATCCGAACAACGTCCCTCGGTGCCCCGTATGTGAGCGCTGGTCGTACAGCGGGCCCGCCAGCTCCTTCACCTGCTTCTGCGTCAGCACGGTCTTGAGTGCTTTCCGGAACCGTTTCTCGGCAACTCCCTTGCGGTGCTTGCACTCGGGATGGCAATCGCACATGGAGTCTGGGACGGACCTCATACCGACGCCCTCGATCGCGGCTACGAAGGTGAGCAGCGAGAGCGACGGATGACGTCTCCCCAGGCGTACGGCCTCGTAGTACGCGCTGAGCGCGGTCTCCAGTTCGGGGTCGCCGTCCAGCCTCTCCCATGCCCCAAGCACCCACAGCGGCAGCCTCCAGTTTCCTGTCCCCGGAGGGACCTCGCCGGTCCACTCCTCCCCGTGCGGGCTGGGGAATTCGGGACCGACCGAAGTCGGGATCTTCAGAACCGACCCGTCGGGGCCCTGAGGCCAGGGGAGTGTCCGGGGCTCCCACAGATGCCTCCGGTGCAGCGTCAGGAGAGCGCAGAGACGGCGCAACTGCGCCTGAGCGACCGGGACAACGGGGTCCCAGTGGTAGGTCTCGACCTGGCCGGTGACGACGACGGGGAAGCTGTGGGAGATCGTGATGAACTGCGAGTCGACTCGGTCCTGCCCTCGGAACTCGCGCATGTGGACACCACCGGGGGCGAGGGTCAGCGGCCCTATGTCTGTCGCCCTGATCTGCTCCAAGGGGTGGAATCCCTGCCCGGCGGACGGGCTGACCCCAACGAGCGCATCCCATACGTGAGTCCGCTGGTGGTGCCCGATCTCGTCCACGGCCTTCCGCGCGCCAGTCAGCCAGGGGTCTATCTGGTCCGCTGACGGGGTGCCGACGTCGCTGACGACCGTGCATCTGATGCCGTCGGGGTGAGGTTGGACGCGCAGGATGCTCGTCATGGAGTCGTTGAGGGGCGGCCCCATTTCCACCGGGCCGCCGTGGCTGTCAGTGCCGCTGATGCGGCGAAACCCTCCGCCCATGGCGTTCCCAAGGTGGTGGGCCCACTCGTTGCCGTGCTCGGTGAAGTCCACGGGGAAGGTCCCGATGCTCTGTTCCCACACGATGGCCTCCATCCGCTTCGACGACGTCGAGGGCGGCTGTTTACAGATGCCAGGACCTCGACGTCCCACGATCAAGGTCATCGTCCCGTTTGTGTCTAGAGGGACGCCACTCAATACAGCCGGAGAACGGGACAGCTTGAACTGCCCCGCCACGTCCTCGACACAGGCCCCTGGCCGCTCTGGTCCTCGCCTTGACCGGTTCCACGGACAACACCACGCGCGATCGTCCTGGTCCTGATCGGCGCCCCGTGGTGGCTGACCTCCCTGGCCTTCATCTGCTTTTTCCTCGTCCTGGTCGTGGCCGTCATCCAGTCGGTCTTCCCTCAGGAGTCCGCCCCCTGGCTGGCCTGATGGGGCGCCCGCTGGAACCACCAGCAGCGGCGCGACGTTCACATCCGGCTCCTCGGACCACACGGCAGGCTGATGCTCCGGCTCCTGATGCCGCTGACCGCCCTGGTCGCACGTGACGGTGCCGGACGCTGGCGCCACCTGGCGCGCTGGCACCGAATGCGCCCGGAGCTGGTGCCCGCCGACACCCGGCGCTGCGAGCCGGGGCCGACAGTTCCCCCGGTGAGTGATCTTCGCGCAGATCTGCCGGTACTCGAGGCGATGATGTCGTGCTGGACCTGATCAGAGCCTCGCCGCCCGGGAGCGATCGCGATATCGCCCGGCTCGGGTGACAGCCGCTCGAGATGGATCACCGACCGGTGCGCCCAGACCACTTCGAGCCACGCCTCCAGGATGTCCCGGTGGTCGATGAGGTTCTGCGGCGGGACCTTGATGGCGGCCTCACCGGCGACGAGTTCGAGGTATTTGTACTCCTCCTCGTCGATCGGCTGCGCCCTCCTCAGACGCAGCGGCCCGGTGAGGTGAGCGCGAAGGAGTGCGGCCGCGACCGGCATCGTCGTGCCGGGCGCGAGCGGCATGCCCAAGGCGGCGGCGAGGTCCCGCTGTGCCGGGGTGAACTCGCCGCTGAGCTCGCGAAGGTATGCCGCCACCTTCTTCCAGTCCGTCTCGGCCACCGGCGCCCGTCCCTTCTTCCGGTCCGCCCTGCCCCGGTCGCAGACGGCCTGTCTGGGTGAAGTGTGTCGCGAAGTGCCCGTAGCCGCGTGCCGGTTCGGCCGGCACGCGCTGCGGGTCGGCTCGCCGTAGGTCATCACCGGCGCAGGTCGACGCCCCGCTCGGTGGCCAGGGCCAGCAGGGCGGTGACCGTTGTGCCCTCGCGCAGCCGGCGGCGGACTTGCCGGCCGTCCAGGACGACATCGAGGGCGGCAGGCCCGATGCCGAAGACCTGGCACGCCCGTGCGGCCGCGGCGCCGTCCCCGCCCAGGGCCCTCATCCAGGTCTCCAGCTCCGGGGCTGTCAGCTTGAGTGCGTCCCAGGCGGTCGTGCGTTCGCGGAGCTGGTGGTGGCGAAGCCCGGGGTGCGAGCTGGGCGATGAGCCGCATCACGCGGGAGCGTTCCACGGCGCGGGCGGCGGTGGAGCCTCGCCGCTGCGTGGCGGTGCCGGGCGCCGCGCCCGTCGGCGAGGCGGGCCGCGGCTGTGTCTTCGCCGGCTGGGGGCGTCGGCGCAGGACGCGTCGCAGTTCCGGTCCGAGGTCGAGGCCTTCGCGGGCGGCGACGTCCTGGGCGTCGGGCGTGCGTCGGCGCGCGCCTCGGGCGACGTCCGTGTGAGTCGGGACGGGGGTCGGGTGGGGGCGCAGGAAGCACCAGATCGCGGTCAGTTCGGGATCGGTGAAGCGCGGCTCGGCCACGGGGTTGCCTCCGGTTCGGCGGTTTTCGGGCATGCAAAAGGGCCCCGTGCCGACGGCAGCGAGGCCCTGTGCAAGAGGTCGAGGTGGGGAAACGGGGCGCTGGGCCGCAAGGGTTCAGCGGCGGCAGCGGTCGGGCGGCTCCTTCAGATGGGTCACAGCCCGCACAACGCGGCCAGCGTAGCCATCTTTCTCGACAGCGTCCGCGTTTTGATCAAACCAGCAGGTCACAGCTACGCGCCGCCGGGCGTCCGACGGCACGTTGTCCGCGTCGACGGGTGGACTGGCGTCAGGCGGTGTGACTGGTCTGGTCGTAGGACTGATGGACTTCACGTGCGCCGAGGAAGGAGCGAGCCTCCGCCACCTGAGCAGGTGTTGCCCTCGCGGGGTTCCACAGCCGTACGCGGATGGCGCCGGTGAGGGCGTGGGTGCGGCCGGCGAGCGTGAGGCAGCCGGCCGGGTGGGGCAGCCCAGCAGTCCAGATGCCTGGGCCGGTCTCGTACTCCCAGACCAGGGCGCCGACGACGACGCCGGGGGAGTGGAGCGACCGTGCTGCTGACCGCGACCGCCTTCCGCACCCCCGCGCACCGACGGCCTCTCTGCCCGTGAACGGTGGGATGGACCTGGGCGTGTGGTGGCAGGCTTCCCTAACGTTCAGACCGACCACCGGTGCCTGAAGTCGGTGCACCGTCAGACAAGGAGCACTCTTGGGATTCATCGCCAAGCTGTTAGGCAAGCCGCCCTACAGCAACTGGCCCGCGAGCTACGACAGTTTCCGCGGCGACATGGCCAAGGCCGCAGGCCTGGGGGTGGCACGCATCCGCTGCCACCGCAACACCTGGGCCTACCTGCTGGAGAACGTCCCCAAAGACAGCGAGACGGTCATCACCGGGCACGAACGAGGACAGGGCAGCGCATTCCGGCCCCCCCGCGCAGGAAGAGGTCACCGCCGAGGACGACGCGATGGTCACGGTGCCGCTGTCCGGTACCACCCTCGCCGCCGTGCTCAGCTGGTGCCGCAACATCCAGCCGGACACTCTGCGCAGCCCCTGGACCGAACTGGACCGCTCGATCGGACGCCGTGTCGGCGCCGCGATCTCCCAGGCCTTGGACAACGTCATCCCCTCCAACGGCGCGAACGGGCCGACTGCCGTCATCTACCTCGACGACCGCGTCACCGCCAAGGACACCAACCCATAACCCCTCCTGCACCCGCTCTGCCCCGGAGCAACGCAGGCCCGGGACAGAGCGGCCCGGCGGCGGAGAGGGCCAGACCCGCAGCGGCGGCAGACTTGACGCACTGCCCAGGACGGCCGTACCTACGGACCGGCATGGACCGACCCACTGGGAGACACGGGGAGCCAGCCCAGACCGAGTGCAGACACCCCCCGACCTGGGCAGCACACAAATCCGCTACCCCTTCTGCTCCTCCGCTTCTACCGTGGCCGGTCATGAGCACGCGCGACTTCAACGGCGCCTACCTCCTGCCCCTCTTCAACGAGGTCGAGCAGGCCCGCACAGACGGCGCCTACCGGCAACTGCCCGCCCCCGCCCCGGCCAGCAGCCTGGCCACCGACGACGCACCACTTGGCGCCTACGCGGCCGCTCACCTGATCCGCGCCTCCTACACCGCAGGCCTGGCCCACGCTGACGCGCTGCGCCGCCTGACGGCGGCCGGCGAGGTCGACCCCACCAGCCCCTGGACCCTGCTGCGCGGCGCCCTGGAGAACTTCGCTACCGGCCTGTGGCTCCTGGACGGCGCGGGCCGGGCCGAACGACGGCGCCGCGCACTGTCCCTGTGGGACGAGGACATGCGCAACCGCCACCAGCACGAACAGGACACCGGCCACCTCCCCACCGGCGGCGGCCTGAGCGGAGCGCAGCGCCGGGCAGAGATCCGCGCCATCGCCGACCACCTCGCCCTGGCCCCGCTCACCGCGCCCAGGACCCACCAGATCCTGCTCGCCGCCGCCCCCGTGGCAGGCCTCACCGCGGTCGAGGTGGGCGCCGCCTGGCGGGCGGCCTCCGGGTTCGCGCACGGCCGCTACTGGCCCAACCTGCGCGCTTCCCAGCCTCGCGCCGCGATACCGGGAGCCGACGGCGTCCACACCATCGCTCTGGTCATCGACGAGGACCAGCACCGGCCACTGGCCGAGTACTGCCGCATCATGCTGCGCCGGCTGCAGGAGCGCTACCACGCCCGAGCCCAGGCCAGATGAGGATGGACCCGGACAAGCGCCCGCGCCCGTCGGTCCACGGACGTTTTGTCGCCACCGCCGCCGGGCTGCTCGCCCGGCCGGAAGACCTGCCGCAGTGACCCACGCCGTACGGGCGTTGGCCAGGCTCCGTACTTCCCGGCCTACGTCCTGGCCCGATGGGGCCGCCAACAGGTCGATGCCCACGGCCACCTGCCACCCCGCTGCCCGAACCCCGCACAGTGTCCAACCCCTTCAACGCCACACTGACCCAGGAGCGGCTACCGTTTCCACCATGAGCACGTCCGGCCCGAGCGCCGACCTGATCCCTCTGCACATCGATGGCGAACCGCCGGCGCCCCCGGCCCCCGACGTGATCAGCATGTCCGCTGTGCCGGGACGCCGGCCCGCCCCGGCGGTGCGGCCGGGAGTCGTGGACTGGGCGGCGCTAGGGGTGGAGCCACGGTGGAAGGATCAGGAGACGGGCGACTGCGCGGCCGTTCTGTCCCCCGTCCTCGGACCCGCCACCGGTCTTGAGCCCTACAAGCGCTACGCTGCCGGGGCCCGGCAGCGCGGTGAGACCGCCCTCGTCGTCGCCTGCACCGGCGTGGGGGAACGTAGGTACAACGTCTTCTCCGGCACCGTCGCTCCCGGCATCCACCTGCCCGACCGCTTCGGTTCGATCTCCGCCAACTCGCTCCCCCTCGGCGTGAGTCCCGCACTCGCCGACGGCCTGGACCACGCCGAGCACGACCTTGGCACCCGGCTGCTCAACCGTCCGCCGGACACCTGGTTCCGCCTGACCTACCACAAGGAATCGGGGTCCTCGCGCCCCGGAGTTGCAAGGGTGTGGCCGCCGCCAGGGGAGGGGGAGCTGCGCCCGGTCCTGGTCGACGGCCTCGGTGACCCGGTGGCGGGGGTGTGGATGCCGGCGGGCGGCGGTGCCCGGTGGTTCGTGGTTCCCCACGGCACCGACCAGCGGCTGCTGGTGGAGTGGCTGGTCCAGCAAGCGCTGCCCGCGTACGTGCCCGGCGCGCTGACCCGCGTCCGATCGTCCCTGGTGCGCGATCCGGCGTTCGCCACCGATGCCGAAGCCCGGCTGGTCGAGACGATCGCCGAGGGGCAGCGCGACCACGAGCGGCGGCAGACCGAGCTGCAGCAGCAGCTCGCCGCGCTGCGGGCCGTGGCCGATCCGCTGCGCGACGGTCTGCTGTTCGGCACCGGCCGCGCGCTGGAGGATGCGGTGCACGACGTCCTCGTGGCGGCCGGCGCCGCGGTGACCCGCCTCGACGACGTGTACGGCACCAAGTCGGCGGACCTGCTGGCCGAGCACGGCGGACGCCGAGTCCTGGTCGAGGTGAAGTCGGCGAACAACCGGCCACCGCACAGCCTGCCCGACAAACTGCTCAAGCACCTGAACACCTGGCCCGGTCTGACCGGGACCGAGCCCGTTGACGGCGGCATCCTGGTGGTCAACCACCAGATCAAGCTCCACCCCGCGCAGCGGGACGCCGAGGTCTACACCGACCGCGTGTTCGCCGACACCCTGACCGTGCCGGTGATCGGCAGCGCCCGCCTGTTCGACTGGTGGCGCCGCGAAGACTGGGATGCCGTGCGACACGCCGTCTTCGGAGACACCGGTGACATCGGCGGCGCGCAGCCTCCCGAGACCGCCGTGCCGGATGCCGATCCGAAGGCACCCAGGCGGCCTGGCCTGCTCTCGCGCCTGCGCCGGTAGCCAGCAGACGCCCGAGCGCGACGGGCCGCCACGTCAGACCTCTTCGGCGTTGAGGATGACCGCGGCGGGGTCGACCCAGGTGTAGCCGCCCGCCAGCACGTGCAGGTGTCGGACAACCGGAGCCACGGCCAGCTAGGCCGTGTTTTGGAAGTGGGCTTCGCCGCTCGCCCTGCGCCGTGATGATCGCGGTGTGGGGCGAGGGGATCTTTCTGACGATCAGTGGGCGGTGCTGGAGCCGATGCTGCCGGTCGCGGTGTTGGGACGGCCGTCGGTGGGCCGCCGGAGACTGGTCAATGGGATCCGTTGGTGAGTGCGGACCGGTGCGCCGTGGAGGGATCTGCCGCCGGAGTACGGGCCGTGGCAGACGGTGTACTGACGCAGTAGGCCGTTGGTGTTCTCGTTGGTTCCGCGTTGCCGGAGGCTGTGGGGGGCGGCGAAGTAGACAGGGATGCCGGTCTCGACCGTGAAGGCGGCGTGCGCGGACAGCTCCTTGCCGCGGTCCCAGGTGAGAGATCGCCGGAGTTGCTCAGGCAGTGTGATCATCGTCCTGGCCAGAGCGTTCTTCATCGTGATGGCGCCGTATCCGGCCAGAGCGGGTCCGTTCTTCGTGTGCGGGACCACACCGTAGCCCTCCTCGCGCGGCAGGTGGACGAGCATGGTGAACCTGGTGGTGCGCTCGACGAGAGTCCCGATCGCCGCCCTCCTGAGCGCCTCGTTCTCGTACTCCAGCAGCCGGATCCGCTTGCGGGCCTCGCGCAGCTCAGCCGACGCATCCGATGCCATTGCGGGCCTGGCGCCCTCTTCGGTGTCGGCGCGGCGCAGCCACTTCGACAGAGTGATCGGGTGGACGCCGAAGTCGGCGCCGATCTGTTCCAGCGTGACGCCGGGCTCGCGGTTGCGCGCGACCCTCACGACGTCCTCGCGGAACTCCTTGGGATACGGCTTGGGCACTGCGACATCGTTCCAGGCCGCCTATCAGCAAGCCAGGTCAGGTGTCACCCAACCTGCAGCAGTCCCTTGACTTCGACTGACTTCGACCGTCCTTCTCGGTCATGGTCGATCACTGGCCGTGCTCCGTGCTGCTCCCGGCTGGCCCGGTGTCTGACGACGCTCGGGTGGACGGCCGCGCTCCGCAGGTGTCCTCGGCGGCGCCGGTGCGGCGGGCGCGTGCCCGGTCGGCGAGCTGGTGGATGTAGCCGATCCATGCCTGCATGAACGCCTCCGGTCCCTCTTGTTCGGCACCGGGCAGCCGCAGCAGCCCCTGCCCGGTGCCGGCCTGTTCGGTGAGGACTGACTCCACCCAGGTGGCGAGCGCGGCGATTTCGGGGGCGAGGCACATGGTTAGGGCGTGCACGACGCCCGATGGGTTGATCATCATCGGCACCATCGTGGCCGCGATCAGGGCGAACCCGGACTCCTCCAGGAGGGCCCGCAGGCGGGCGAGGGCGGGGTTGTCGGGCATGCCGAACCCGTACATCAGGTACAGGCCGCCGATCCCGGCGAGCACGGTGGCAGCGTGGCGTGCGGCGGCCATTTCCTCGGGACCGGCCGCCTGGAGCAGGCCGAGCGGGTCGACGGCGCCGGCCCGGACCCACCCGTCGAACTCGCCCGTCTCCTCGGCCTGCCGAGCCTTGGCGGCGACGTCGGTCCAGTCGAGGCCGGGCGTGAGGGTGGCGAGCGCGTCGACGAGCCGCTCGCCGCCGACTTCGCCCGCGCCCATGGCGGCGGCCGCGACCATGCTCACTGCCCCGCGCCGCCGCCGGCGGTCCTCACCCTGGTCGAGCTCGGCGTCAGGATCCTCCAGGACCCGCCGCACCGTGTCGGGGTGCGCGGGCCCGGCAGGCCCGCGCCCCACCACCCGCCCGGCCTCGGCGTAGAAGGCGTCCTGCTCCTCCTCACCCCCGCGGGCCGCCATGACCAGGTGATGCGCCGCCGAGCGCCGCATCGCCCACACCAGGGCCTCGCGCACGGCAGGCCACGGCGGCTCCGGTACCGCCAACTGCCCGGCTAGGACGGGGCGTCCGGCCTCGGCATACCAGGCGATCACCGTCCAGCGCACATCCCGCCCCGAGCGCGCGTGCCGCCCGAGCGCCGCGGCCACCGCGACGGTCTCCTCGGCGAGCACCGACACCGAACCGCGCCCGCGCCCCAGCCACACCCGCGCGTGCCCGGGCAGCAGCCCCAGACCCCGCCACCGCTCCAGATGCGCCGCCGACACCGTGATACCGAGCGCCGCCAGACGTCCGATCAGTTCCACATCCGCCGGACTCGGCTCTCCTCTTGCCACCCACTCACTTTAGAACCCCGCGAGGTACCCGTAGGCCGTCCTCCACATACCCGCTGAACTGGGAAAACCACCGGCCCACGACAAGGGCCCGGGAAACCTCCGTACGTCTCTGGAAGGAGCCGCTCGCCCATGCCCGCGTGCCCTCGACGTCCCCGCCCCCATCCCGTCGTGCCCGCAACCTGCCCGCCCGTACGGCCCCCGCGGCCGCCACCGCGCTCCTCCTCGCCCCCACCGCCGGCGGCCGCATCGCACTCGCGTACGCCGGCACCGGCCTCCTGCTGCTCCTGGTCCTCACCGCCGCCCTCGCCCTCGGCGCCGCCTACGCCCCCACCCCCGCCCACCGCACCGCCGCGCGCCGCACCCTCCACCTCCTGCTGCGTCTCGCCCCCTGGTATCCCGACCGCCCATAGAACGACATGCCGTCCGGCCGCAGGCGGCTTTCACCGCTCACATGGCCGCCGTACGCGCGCGGCTCCACGGCCGAAGGATGTCCGTTCACACGTCGACGGCTCCGCTCACCGGGACTGCAGGTGGCCACCAGATCTCTGGTGGCCGGGAGCGCAGCCCGGAAGACGACCCCGGCGGTCATCGAAGTGCTCGTCGGGCGGCTGGGATGTCAGATGCGGAATTCAAAAGCCCGAGGGACGGGCGGAGGACGCAACGGGTACGGCCGCGCACGCGATCCGTCTGCGGCACGAGCCCGACACAAGACTGCGGCGTTCTCGCAGCGGCATTCGGACGACTGGGATGCTCGCTGCGGAACCCGCTGCAACAGCCCTTTTCCGGTACGGGGCTTGGCCGGATGCCTGCAACGATGAAGACACGTGCCGGAGGGACGCGGTCGGGCTCGGCCCCGCGGTCCGACGCCACGTCCTCAACCTTGTCGGGCCCCGCTGCCGGAGCCCCTGTCGCATCCAGGAGCCAGTTGTGATGTCCCCCGAGGACAGCCCCGTGTCCCCTTTCCCGCGTGCGGATGCCACCGTCGACGTGCCCCCGGCCGGCCGGGTCTCCTCGCCCGGGAGTAACGGGAGTAAGAGGCTCAACGGGGCCGAGGCCGCCATGATGACCGTCGTCTTCGCCACAGCGGTGGTTCTGCACCTTGCCGGGTCGTCGTTCGGCGAGGTCATGCGGATGGTCGCCGCCGTGGGCGGGCTGGCAGCAGTGGTCCTGGCGTCGGTGACGGGCCGGATCCCCGTACGCGCCTGGATCGGGAAGCTCGGCAAACTCGCCGGGGAGGAGTGAACGGCCGTGGGACGCAAGGAGAACCCGGTCGTCCGGAAGGTGCCCGCCGTCGGCAGGCTTGCCGACTTCCAGCGGGCCTGGCGCGCGACGGCGGGCCTGACGTACGAGGATCTCGCGCACGCCACCGGCTGGTCCGCCAGCACCCTGCGCAATGCCGCCTCCGGCCGCCGCCCGCCGCGCCGGGACGTCGCGCGGGACGCCGTCACCCACTGCGGCGGACCCGAGCAGGAAGCCATCGCCCTGTGGAGGCAGGCCCGTTACTACCAGCGGCTGGCCGACCGCCCCCGCCCCCAGGCTCCCGCCGCGCATCTGGTGCGTACCGTCGTCGACCTGGCCGCGCTCGTCGAGGAGCTGTACGAGAAGAACGGCGCCCCGTCGATGAGCGAGGTGGAGGACCGTACGGACGGCCGGCTCGGGCACTCCACGGCGCACCGCCTCGTCACCAAGAGGACGATCCCCGCCGACCGGGACCAGTTCGAGGCCTTCCTCGACGCCGTTGAAGTCCACGAACCCCTGCGTGCCCAGTGCATGGAGGCATGGGACCGGGTGATCACCCTGAACGGCCCCGTACGCGTCCAGCGCAAGGTGCCTCACCTGTGGCGACTACGCCAGAAACTGGACTTGCTGCGCACCGTTGATGATCTCGTGGCCGAGCTGGGCGTCCTGCGCACGATGGCCGGTTCCCCGACCGACGCGGAGATCGCCGACCGCACCGCCCGCATAGGTGGCATAGGGCGTTGGGCCCCGCAAACCATCGTCACGCAGATCATGGCCGGACAGCGAACGGTCGACCTCTTCTTCGGTTCTGTGCTCGACGTGCTCGGCGTGCCGTCAGACGAGCAGATCTTGTGGCGGCAGGCAGGGCAGAGAGTGCTGAGCGAGGACCGGGCGCCACACGAACTGCCCCCTCTCGGCCGCACCGTCACCGACTCCGTCGAGATGCTGGGATGAGTCAGTCCGGACGAGGGGAGGTTCACCCGGCCGAGGCGACAGAGCATCGGCCCCCTCCGCCTGGTGCCGTGGCGCACACAACAGGGTGACAGACCTCGATGTCTGTCCAATGAAGCGGAACGGACATCACCACACTCACCCCCACAGTCCAACCCACCATGATCTCCAGCCCAGGGGCACCAACCCCGAATCCGGATTCCTGGAAAGTTCTACACGAAGGAAACAGCCCGCATGGCTCCCCTAGCCAGCAGCCCGCGAAGCGGGCTTGGGTCCGGGAGCGCAGCGGACGGACCTTCAAGGCCCCGGAAACCGGGGCCGCCTAAGGCTGCGTTAGCAGCCCGCACGGATTGCTGAAGCGCAGCGCAAGCAATCCTTCGGTTCGAAGCGCAGCGCAGAACCGAACCTCCTCGCGCAGCGAGGAGGTGTCACTCCGTCAACCCCCGCGCAACGCGCGGGGGTTCGCTGGGAGCCTGCGAAGCAGGCTCTTACCCGCGGAGCGGGTATTGCCGGTCCAGCCGTCGACGAAGACGACGTCCCGCGGGTCGTGGTGGGC
>NZ_JAYMHD010000091.1:0-3849 GCF_035656535.1 Streptomyces sp. H51 | reverse complement strand
CCGATCACCCCCAGACCCAACCCGATGTTCAGCACGACCAACTCCGTCAACCCCCGACAGTTCATCAGCACACCCAGTCGGCAGTCGCGGGCCGTACGCAGGAGGAGTGTCGCAGCCTCGGGCAGGCCGACGGGCACGACCAGGTCCTCAACGAGGTCGCTCGCATGTCGGCGTAGCTGTCGACGAAGTAGTGGGCGCGTTCGTCCGGGACTGGGAACGGCAGCCGCTGCGTGGTCATCCCCGCAGCCTCAGTCTTCCAGCGGCACGCCCCGTCGGCAGCGACGTTTCCCCGAGCCGTCACGCAGCGTCGCGGGACGGAGATTTCTCCCTGCTGGAATGGGCGGAATATCGCAGGCAGCGGACCTGGAGAAGGAGGCGACGCGAGTGCCGACCCGGCGGGTGCGCTCACCGTCGGTGCACTGGCTCTGTCCACAGGCCCACGGCCCGGGCATACGTTGTCATGGCGGCCGGCGCCCCTCGCATCGGCCAATTCCGGCTGGAACCCGGCGCTTGTTCACGCCTGAAGGATCCGCGCGGCCACGGTCATGTCACGGCCGACCTGGAACGACCGCGTGAGTCGGACTGTTACCAGCGCATCGCGTTGAAATCGATGGGACGGGGCTGGAGTTCGCGGGTGCGCGCCGCCAGACGTTGCAGCCGCTCGGCCATGTCGTCGGCGGGAAGGCGCCGACGGTCGCCGTGGCCTGGCAGCAGCCACTCGAAGCGCAACCGGTCGGCGGCCCGGGCCAAGGAGGCGGCCAGTTCAGTGATGGAGTACCAGGTGACACTGTCGGCCACCTCGATGTCCCCTGTAGTGCGCGACCAGTAGAAGCTGTCGCCGCTGAAGCAGTACCGCTCGTCCGCGAGGAACAGCACGCTGCCTCGGGTGTGCCCGGGGAAGGGCACGGCGACCACCCCTTCAGCGATCTGCGCCGGGTCGGTGCCGCGAAGCACACGGTCCGCGTCCGGGGCCGCATCGAGGTCACCCTCGTGGATCCACAGCCGGGCGCCGAAGCGGTCGGCGTAACGGCGGCCGTGCGCGGCGTGGTCGCGGTGGGTGAGCAGGACATCGGTGACAGGGCCCAGCCCCTCGTATCGCGCGGCCAACGATGTGCTCCAACGTGGCGTGTCCACCATCATCGCGGTGCCGTCGGGGCGGCGCAGCAGGTAGGAGTTGGCCCCTGCGGTATGCGGGGAGTTGTGCCCGCACAGGTGCACGGTGTCGTCCAGGGCGATCGGGAAGGGGTCCAGTGCCGCCTCCAGCCGCCCGGCCGGGGGACGGATCGACCGGGAGGGACAGGCGTGCGCGGCGGCGTTCAGCTGCCGGACCTCGGTTCGGCCGCGCGGCTGGCGCAGAACGACCGAGTGGCCGTCGACCTCGCCGATCAGGCCGGGGGCGAGTTGCCGGGCGACATCGCAGTTCGTGCACCGTTCGTCCACCCGCCAGCCGTCCTCGAACCGTTCCTCGCCCATGGCCGGCTCCCTTCCGCACTGTGTCCGCCAACCGGTCACTCACAGTCCAGGGGTACCCCGTGCCCCGCGAATAAAGGAAGGGGGCTCGGATCTTGTACTTGCGGCGTCGCGCCGCTCTGAAGGTCCGGGCGATCCGGGCGGCTACGGCGGCACGGAACCACCGGCAGCCCACCGGCCCGCCCCGGATCAATCGCGGGTCAGGCCGTGAACGGAGCCAGATCAACTGCTCACACGGTGAGACCACTTCCGGTCCGTGTAGCGGAGCCAAGAGAAGTGGTCACGAACAGGCCACGCCTTGGTCGGTGGGGGGTGACCTGCACAGACGCCGCGGCGGCGAGGCTCACGCAAGAGAAGCCGCGAGGGTCGGCGCAAGAAATGGTGCCGCCCGGGCGGGCCGGATCTCCGATTCCTTTCGTGGCAGGTGCGTCTCGCACAAGGCGAGAAACCCGGTCATGGAGGGAGTCAGCTTCTCCTCGAAAGCTTGCCGGACCATTCCTCCGCGCCGACGCTCACCGGATACACACCCATGTCGGGAAGCTGTCGCGCGCATCTGACATCGATCAGTGAGGTCTCGACCAGGGTGTGAGGCAGTGGGAGAACGGCAGCGCCGAGCCGAAGTCGCCGCGCCTGGACGCTCGACTTCACCCCGCTGCGCGAGCAGGATCTGACCACGGCCGGCTCAGGAACGATCGCCCGCACTCCTGCACGCGCTGAACCACCTGCGGTATTCGCCGGGTGGCATCCCGAAGGCTGCTTTGAACATCCGGCTGAATACCGCAGCATCCGTGAACCCCCACCGCGCTCCGATGGCTCGGATGGGGTGGCTGGCACAGCCGGGCCGTGCCAGGTCGGTCCGGCACCGGTCCAGCCGGAGTTCCCGGATGAGGGCGCTCACGGTCTGTTTTTCTTGGCGGAAGAGTTGGTGCAGGTAGCGGACCGAGATGTTGTGGGCGTCCGCGATTGTCTGCGGGGATAATCGAGCTTCCGTCAGGTTTGCCTCGATGAAGGCCTTCACACGGCGCAGGAGCACGGTCTGCTGCGTCTCCGGCGGCAGCAGACCCTCCCGGTCCGCGAGGCCGCCCAGGTACGCGGAGGCCAGCTGGACCGCTGCCGCTCCGAGACGTTCGGCCTCCAGCTCGCTCCACTGGCCACCAGCCAGCCCTTGGAGGAACCCCGCGAGCAGGGATCCGGTTCCTTGCGTGGGGAGTCGGCGTGACAGAAGATCCCGCATCGACCGGTCCGGAAGCGGCACCGCGGGTTTCGGCAGGTGGAGGATGGTCAGCCAGCCGCCCTCGGTCACCTGCATCTGCACCGGCTGCGACGTGTCGTACAGCAGCAGGTCGCCTGCTCCGACCTGAGCATGGTTGCGTGCCTGGTCCACCACCATGATCCCGCTGGCCATGTATCCCAGCTCCCACAACTCGGGATCCGACCGATGGATCAACCGCGCGGTGCGTACCGCGGTCAAGGGCGGGAACGACAGGACGGACACCTTGACGGGCCCGAGCTCCAACGCAGCGGTCGATCCCCGGAAGTCCTCGCGGTGCTCACTGGCGATGTGTGTGGGTGCGAGATCCTGCATCAGCTGGTCGCGCCAACAGCCGAACCTCTCAGCCTTCGGCACGTCAACCGTATGCATCTCGGCCCAGCCCACCGGCCCGCCCCCGCGTGCTTGTTGTTCACATCATGACAACGACTGTGCGCTCTGTGTCAATTACCCAAGCCCTGACCAACGGAACTCTTGGTTTGAGACAGATCCACGAACCGGACCAAGGAGGAATCACGACCGAATACTGATCGTCGTCGGCCCGATCCGCTGGGCCGACGTTGCACTGCCAGCAACGCCACCTTTACGACGTCGTGGAAGGAACCTCAAGCATGAATCTCAAGAAGACCCTCACAATCTCGGCCGTTGCGCTGGTACTCGGCTCCGGCACGGCCGTGGCGAATCCCGCGACGGCTGCCCCCAGCACGGGCGTCTCGGCGCAAGCCGGATGGCACCCGATCTGGGACTCCTGGGTCCCCAAGCAGAGCACCGGCAAGTGGAAGTCCAATGCCTACAGGTCGCCGAGCAGGGCGACGCGCGCTGTCCTGCGGTGCTACAACACGCGTGCCTCGATGAAGGTACGGATCTTCGAGTATCTGGGCGGAGGCAGGCTGCGTAAGGTCGCGGACAGCGGCTGGAAGCGGTGCAACCCCAACGGGCACATCATCGCCAAGGGCACGGTCAACAACACCCGCCACTGGCTGAAGGTCCGCCTCGACGGCCTTCAGGGCTCCTTCGTCCGCGCGGAGAAGTGGTCCTAGGAGTTGTCGTCAAATGTCACGCCCACATCAGCAGGGCTGCGAGGGTGACGGCTGCTTGGTAGGACTCGG
>NZ_JAYMHD010000090.1:0-12795 GCF_035656535.1 Streptomyces sp. H51 | reverse complement strand
CCGCCCGCGGCCGCGTGCACCAGCACCCGCTCCCCCGCCCGCAGCCCGGCCAGATCCACCAGACCGTAGTACGCGGTGAGGAAGGCGGTCGGCACGGAGGCGGCCCGTTCGAAGTCCCAGCCGTCCGGGACGCGGACCACCAGACGCCGGTCGGTGACCGTCCGCGGTCCGAAGGAACCCGGGAAGGGGCCCATCACCCGGTCGCCGACCTTCAGGCCGTCGGCGCCGGGGCCGACCTCGGTGACGACGCCGGCGCCTTCGTTGCCCATGGCGGCGTCCCCCGGGTACATGCCGAGCGCGATGAGGACGTCGCGGAAGTTCAGGCCGGCCGCGCGCACGGCCACCCGTATCTCGCCGTCCGCGAGCGGGCGTTCGGCGACGGGCGTCAGGGCCAGACCGTCCAGGGTGCCGCCGGAGTCCGCGGTGAGCTGCCAGGCGGGTGCGCCGGGCGGCGTCGCGAGCGGGTCGCCGGAGGCGGGGCCGCGGGTGAGGCGCGGCACCAGGACGTCACCGTCACGGACGGCGGCCTGCGGCTCGTCGGCGGCGAGCGCGGCGGCCACCGCCGCGGGCAGGCGCCAGGCCGCGTCGTGCACTGCGTCGTGGGCCGCCTCGTCGGCCGCCTCTTCGGCCGCTTCGTGGGCCGCCTCGTCGGCCACCTCCAGGTCGACGAGCACGATCCGTCCCGGCTGTTCGGCCTGGGCCGAGCGGACGAGGCCGCGGGCGGCGGCGTAGGGCAGGTCGGTGACGTCCTCACCGGTGCGGGTGGCGACCGCGCCCCGGGTCACGACCGCGAGCCGCACACTATCCAACTCGGGCTGCTGGAACCATTCCTGAAGGGTTTTCAGCGTCTGTGCGGTGGCCGTGCGTGCGGCGTCGGCGGGGTCGACGCCGGCGTCCGGCTCACCGCCCAGCGGCAGGACCACCACCGACGGTGCGGGCAGCCCGGCGGCCACGGCCTCGCCGAGAGCGGTCACGTCGTCGAACACCTGCGGGAAGACACCGAGGCCCTGCAACGCGTCGAGCACGCCCAGCCGGTCGGTGCCGAGCACGAACCAGTCGTGCGGCGCGGCCGCCTCCACCGGCGCGGCGGCTCTCCAGTCCAGCCGGAACAGGCTCTCCCGGACGCGGCGCGTGTCGTCGTCGAGCAGGGCGGCGTCCACGGGCCGCGACACCAGGGAGCCGACGCTCGCCACGGGACGGCCCTGCGCGTCGGACAGCTCCAGGCGGGCGCCGTCCCCTGCCGGGGTGATACGGGCGCGCAGCGTGGTCGCACCGACCGCGTACAGGGTGACGTCGTTCCACGAGAACGGCAGCCGTACGCCGTCGTCCGCGCCGCGCGCCGCCAGGCCCGCGTGCAGCGCGGCGTCCAGGAGCGCCGGGTGCAGCCCGAAACGGGCGGCCTCGTCGTGGTGCGCCGGGTCGAGCACGACCTCCGCGTACAGTTCGTCACCGTCCCGCCAGGCGCCGGTCAGGCCGCGGAAGGCGGGGCCGTATGTGTATCCGGTCGCGGCCAGTGCCTCGTAGAAGCCTTCCAGGCCGACCGGCTCGGCGCCCGGTGGCGGCCACACGGCCGCCCCGAACCGGGGCTCGGGCCGGGGCGCCGCACCGAGCAGGCCGGTGGCGTGCCGCGTCCAGGGGACGCCTCCGGCCGCGTCCTCTGCGGCAGCCTCGGCGGCGTCCTCCGGCAGCGAATACAGCGCCACCGGCCGCCGCCCGTCCGACTCGGCGGCCCCGACGACGGTCTGCAGCCGGACAGCGCCCTCGGCGGGCAGCACCAGCGGCGCCTCCAGGGTGAGTTCGTCGAGTGTGGTGCACCCGGTCTCGTCCCCGGCGCGTACGGCGAGTTCGACGAACGCGGTGCCCGGCAGCAGCACCGTCCCGCTCACGGCGTGGTCGGCGAGCCACGGGTGGCTCCGCAGCGACAGCCGCCCGGTGAGCACCACCTGGTCCCCCTCCGCGAGCCGCACCGCGGCCCCCAGCAGCGGGTGATCCGCAGCGGCCAGCCCGGCCGCGGTGACGTCACCGGCGCCGGTGGCGGCGATGTCCAGCCAGTAGCGCTCGCGTTGGAAGGCGTAGGTGGGCAGGTCCACCCGTACCGCGTCGTGCCCGGCGAGCACTGCCTGCCAGTCGACCTTGGCGCCGTGGACCCAGGCCTCGGCGAGGGAGGCCAGGAAGCGCTGCGGGCCGCCCTCGTCACGACGCAGGGTGCCCAGGGTGACCGCGCTCGCCCCGGAGGCATCGATGCTCTCCTGCACACCGATCGTCAGCACCGGATGCGCACTCGACTCGACGAACAGACCGTGCCCGCGCGCCAACAACCCCTCCACGGCCTCCTGGAAACGGACCGTGGTGCGCAGATTCGTGTACCAGTACTCCGCCCCCAGCTCAGAGCCGTCGACGAACTCACCCGTCACGGTGGAGAAGAACGGGACCTCGGCGGTGCGCGGCCTGATCCCTTCCAGCAGACCGATCACCTCGTCCCGGATCAGCTCCACCTGGGAGGAATGCGAGGCATAGTCGACATTGATCCGCCGGGCACGCACACCGTCCGCCTCGCAGGCCGCCAACAGCCCGTCCAACGCCTCGGGATCACCGGAAACGACCGTGGACCGCGGACCGTTCACCGAAGCCAGAGCCAACCGGTCACCGAAGGAAGCAACCCGCTCCCGCACGGCATCCGCCGTGTCCGCCACCGACACCATCCCACCCCGCCCCGCCAGAGCGATCAGCGCACGGGCACGGAGAGCCGACACCCTCGCCGCATCCTCCAGACTCAGCACCCCGGCAACAGCGGCCGCCGCGATCTCCCCCTGCGAGTGGCCCACCACCGCGGCAGGCTCCACCCCCACCGACCGCCACAACTCCGCCAACGACACCATCACCGCCCACAACACGGGCTGCACCACATCCACCCGGTCGAAACCAGGCGCCCCCTCAACCTCCCGCAGCACATCCAGCAACGACCAGTCCACATACTCGGAGAGGGCCCGCGCACACTCCTCCAACCGCGCGGCGAACACCGGCGAAGCCCCGTACAACTCCACCGCCATCCCCGCCCACTGCGACCCCTGACCGGGGAACACGAACACCGGACGGTCCGCACCCTTCAGCACCGACCCCGTGACCACCCCCGGCCGGCCCTCCGCCAACGCCGACAACCCCGCAAGAAACCCCTCCCGCTCCCCCGCCACCACCACACCCCGCTGCTCCAGCGCGGCCCGCGACCCCACCAACGCCCGCGCCACCGCACCACACGCCACCTCCGGCCGCCGCCCCGCGAAATCACGCAACCGACCCGCCTGGGCCTGGAGGGCGTTCGGGGTGCGGGCCGAGACGGGCCAGGGGATGAGGCCGCCGCCGACGGCGGGTTCCGCCGCGGGGGACGTCTCCTCCGGAGCGGCGTCCTCGGGAGCGGTGTCCTCGGGAGCGGTGTCCTCGGGAAGGTGCTGTTCGAGGATGACGTGGGCGTTGGTACCGCTGATGCCGAAGGAGGAGACGGCGGCCCGGCGGGGACGGTCGACCTCGGGCCAGGGGCGTTCGTCGGTGAGGAGTTCGACCGCGCCGGAGCTCCAGTCGATGTGGGGGGACGGTTCGGTGACGTGCAGGGTCCGGGGCAGGACGCCGTGATGGAGGGCCATGACCATCTTCATGACGCCGGCGATGCCCGAAGCGGCCTGCGTGTGGCCGATGTTGGACTTCACGGAGCCGAGCCACAGGGGCCGGTCGCCGGACCGGTTGCGGCCGTAGGTGGCGAGCAGGGCCTGGGCCTCGATGGGGTCGCCGAGGGCGGTGCCGGTGCCGTGCGCCTCGACGACGTCGATGTCCTGCGTGGAGAGGCGGGCGTCGGCGACGGCCTGCTTGATGACGCGCTGCTGGGAGGGGCCGTTGGGGGCGGTGAGGCCGTTGGAGGCGCCGTCCTGGTTGGTGGCGGAGCCGCGGACGACCGCGAGGACGGGGTGCCCGTTGCGGACGGCGTCGGAGAGCCGCTCGACGAGGAGGATGCCGGCGCCCTCGGCGAGGGCCATGCCGTCGGCGTCGGCGGAGAATGCCTTGCAGCGGCCGTCGGCGGCCATTCCGCGCTGCTCGCTGTAGCCGATGAACTCGAGCGGGGTCGACATGACGGTCACACCCCCGACGAGCGCCATGCCGCACTCGTCGCGGCGGAGTGACTGGGCGGCCATGTGGAGCGCGACCAGTCCGGAGGAGCAGGCGGTGTCGACGGAGACGGCCGGGCCTTCGAGACCGAAGGTGTACGCGATGCGGCCGGAGACGACGCTGGCGGCGCTGCCGGTGGTCAGATGGCCCTCGTAGCCTTCGGGGATCTCGGGCAGTGACCAGCAGTAGTCGAGGTTGTAGCAGCCGATGAAGGTGCCGGTGCGGCTGCCCTTGACGGACTGCGGGTCGATGCCGGCGCGCTCCAGGGCTTCCCAGGCGGTCTCCAGGACGAGCCGCTGCTGCGGGTCCATGGCGAGCGCCTCGCGTGGGGAGATGCCGAACACCGAGGGGTCGAAGTGGCCTGCGTCGTAGAGGAATCCGCCCTCGCGGACGTAGGTGCGGCCGGAGCGTTCGGGGTCGGGGTCGTAGAGGGCGTCGGTGTCCCAGCCGCGATCGGTGGGGAAGTCGCCGATGGCGTCGCCGCCCTCGGTGACCAGGCGCCACAGGTCCTCGGGCGAGGCGACACCGCCGGGGAAGCGGCAGGCCATGCCGACGATGGCGATCGGTTCGTGCCCGGCGTCCTCGACCTCGCGCAGGCGCCGACGCGTCTCGTGCAGATCGGTGGTGACCCACTTGAGGTATTCGCGGAGCTTGTCTTCAGTCGCCATGGGGACCTCTCGGGCCTCTCTGGTTGAGGTGGGGCGCGGTGCACGGGCGGGAAGGACGTTCGGGATGGCCGAGGGGGCGCCGCGCGGCGCCCCGGCCCGGTCTCGCCCCGGTCAGTCGGGCCTGCCGAACTCGCGGTGGATGAAGGCGAAGATCTCGTCGTCGGAGGCGGCGTCGAGCTGTTCGCCCACGGACTCGCCGTCCTCGGTGGGCTGTACCTCCTTCCACCGGGCGAGCAGGGACTCCAGGCGCCGGGTGAGGTTCCTGCGTTCGTCCTGGCCGAGGGCGAGCGACAGCAGGTCCGTCTCGATGCGGTCGAGTCCGCTGTGCACGGTGGCCGCGGTGGCCTCCTGCTGTCCGGGGTCACCGAGCAGGTGCTCGCGGAGGTAGCCGGCGAGGGCGGCGGGCGTCGGGTAGTCGAAGACGACCGTGGCGGGCAGGGTCAGGCCGGTGGCCGCGCCGAGGCCGTTGCGCAGTCCCACGGCGGTCAGGGAGTCGAAGCCGAGGTCCTTGAAGGGACGTTCGGCGTCCACGGCGGCGGCCGACGCGTGACCGAGGACGGCGGCGGCGTGCTCGCACACCAGGTCGGCGAGCATGCGGTCCTGCTCGGTCGGGGAGAGCTCGGCGAGTTTCTGCCGCAGCTCCCCCACGGGCCCGCCCGCTCCACCGTCCTTGGCGTCGGGCCGGGCGGCACCGCGCAGGCGGCGCACCTCCGGGATGTCCTCCACAAGACGGGCGGCGCGGGAGGAGGTGAACAGCGGAAGGAACCGGTCCCAGTCGACGTCGGCGACCGCGACGGCCGTCTGGTCGTGGTCGAGTACGGCGCGCAGGGCGCGGCCCGCGGTGTCGGCCGCGAGCAGCGGCAGTCCGCGGCGCACGGAGCGCTGCTGCAGTTCGGCGGCCTCCTCGGGATGGGTGTCCCCGTCGAACAGGTCCCACACGCCCCAGGCGACGGAGGTCGCGGGCAGCCCGCGGGCGCGGCGCCGCTGGGCGAGGGCGTCGAGGTGCGCGGCGGCCGCGGCGAACGCGGCGTGCTCGCCACCGCCCCAGGACCCGGTGACGGAGGAGAACAGCACGAACGCGTCGAGCTCCCGGCCGTCCCCGCCGAACACCTCGTCCAGGGCGCGGGCCGGTTCGACCCTCGCGGCGAGGGTGGCGGCGAGCTGGTCGACGGTGGTGGCGGCGACCGGGGCCAGTTCGAGGTGGGTGTCGGTGTGCACGACGGTGCGGACCGGCGCCCGGGCCGCCTCCTCGCGCGCCAGGGCGGCGGCGAGGGCGGCGGTGTCGGTGCCGTCCCACTCGACGACGGCCACGGTGACGCCGTCGGCCGTCAGCTCTCCGACCAAGTCCCTGAGGTCCGTGAGGTCCGGGAGGTCCGCGCCGGCGGGCACCGTGAACAGCAGGCGCCGGGCACCTTGCGCGGCCAGCTGCCGGGCCGCCGCGGCGCCCAGCGGGCCGCCTGCTCCCGTGACGAGGACGGTGCCCCCGGGCTGCCAGGGCCGGGCGGGCTCGTCGTCCGGCAGCGGGGCGCGGGCCAGCCTGCGGACGTACGTCCCGGTGGTGCGCAACGCGACCTGGTCCTCCCCGTCGGGAGCGCCCAGCAGCCCGGCGAGACGTGCCCGGGCGGACTCGTCCAGTTCGCCCGGCAGATCCACCAGGCCGCCCCAGCTCTGGGGGTGCTCCAGCGCGGCGACCAGACCGAGGCCCCACACCTGCGCCTGCACGGCGCTGTGCGGCGCGACCTCCGGTCCGGCAGCGACGGCGCCCCGGGTCGCGGCCCACAGGGGAGCGTCGAGGCCGGCGTCGTTCAGGGCCTGGGCCAGAGCGAGGGTGCCGGCCAGCCCTGCGGGCACCGCCGTCTGCTCGACGTGCGGCCGCTCGTCGAGGGCCAGCAGCGAGAGCACCCCGGCGAACGGCCCCTCTTCGGCCGCCACCTGCTCGGCCCACGCTGCGCGTGCGGCCTGTGCGGGGTCGAGGACGAGCCGTCGGACCCGGGCCCCGTGAGCGGTCAGCGCCTCGGCGCAGGCCGCCGCCGTCTCCTCGTACCCGTCCTGCGGCACGGCGAGCAGCCAGGTGCCGGAGAGCGCGGCCGGGGTGAGGTCGGGCCGGTGCTTCCACTCGACGCGGTACCGCAGCCCGTCCAGTTCGGTCCGCTCCCGCCGCCCCCGCCGCCACTCGGCGAGCGCGGGCAGCACCCCCTCGAGATGTCCGGTGTCGCCGAGTCCGAGCGTCCCGGCGAGCGAGGCGACGTCGCCGCCCTCGACCGCGTCCCAGAACGCGGCCTCGACCGCGTCGACGGCGGGGGCAGCGGGGACGGTGTCCACGGCGGCGGGGCGCAGCCAGTAGCGCTCGCGCTGGAAGGCGTAGGTGGGCAGGTCGATGTCGGGTTCACCCTGTGCACGTTCCTGCACTGCCTGCCAGTCGACCTGCGCGCCGTGGACCCAGGCCTCGGCGAGGGAGGCCAGGAAGCGCTGCGGGCCGCCCTCGTCACGACGCAGGGTGCCCAGAGTCACCGCGCTCGCCCCGGAGGCATCGATGCTCTCCTGCACACCGATCGTCAGCACCGGATGCGCACTCGACTCGACGAACAGACCGTGCCCGCGCGCCAACAGACCCTCCACGGCCTCCTGGAAACGGACCGTGGTGCGCAGATTCGTGTACCAGTACTCCGCCCCCAGCTCCGCACCGTCGACGAACTCACCCGTCACAGTGGAGAAGAACGGGACCTCGGCGGTGCGCGGCCTGATCCCTTCCAGCAGACCGATCACCTCGTCCCGGATCGACTCCACCTGGGAGGAATGCGAGGCATAGTCCACGTCGATCCGCCGGGCACGCACACCGTCCGCCTCACAGGCCGCCAACAGCTCGTCCAACGCCTCGGGCTCACCGGAGACGACCGTGGACCGCGGACCGTTCACCGAAGCCAGAGCCAGCCGGTCACCGAAGGAAGCAACCCGCTCCCGCACAGCGTCCGCGGTGTCCGCCACCGACACCATCCCGCCCCTGCCCGCCAGAGCGATCAGCGCACGGGCACGGAGAGCGGACACCTTCGCCGCGTCCTCCAGACTCAGCACCCCGGCAACAGCGGCCGCCGCGATCTCGCCCTGCGAGTGGCCCACCACCGCGGCGGGGCGAATCCCGTGGAAGCGCCACAGTTCGGCGAGGGACACCATCACCGCCCACAACGCCGGCTGCACCACATCCACCCGGTCGAAACCAGGCGCCCCCTCCGCACCCCGCAGCACATCCAGCAACGACCAGTCCACATACTCGGAGAGGGCCCGCCCGCACTCCTCCAGCCGCGCGGCGAACACCGGCGAGGCGTCGTACAACTCCACCGCCATCCCCGCCCACTGCGACCCCTGACCCGGGAACACGAATACCGGACGGTCCGCACCCTTCAGCACCGACCCCGTGACCACCCCCGGCCGGCCCTCCGCCAACGCCGACAACCCCGCAAGAAACCCCTCCCGCTCCCCCGCCACCACCACACCCCGCTGCTCCAACGCGGCCCGCGACCCCACCAACGCCCGCGCCACCGCACCACACGCCACCTCCGGCCGCCGCCCCGCGAAATCACGCAACCGACCCGCCTGGGCCTGGAGGGCGTTCGGGGTGCGGCCGGAGAGGATCCAGGGGGCCGGGGTGTCACCCAGGAGGGGTGCGGGCTGCTCCGGCTGCCGTGGTGGCTCGGGGGCGGGCGGCGCGGCCTGCACGATGACGTGGGCGTTCGTCCCGCTGGCGCCGAACGAGGAGACGGCGGCGGTTCGGGGGCCGTCGGCGGTGGGCCAGGGGCGTTCCTCGGTGAGGAGTTCCACCGCGCCGGCCGACCAGTCGACCTCGGGTGTCGGTGCGTCGATGTGCAGCGTGCGCGGCAGGACCCCTTCGCGTACCGCCATCACGGCCTTGATCACTCCGGCGACGCCGGCCGCGGCGGCCGCGTGGCCGATGTTCGACTTGACGGAGCCGAGGTGCAGCGGGCGGTCCGCGGCGCGGTTCTGTCCGTAGGTGGCGAGGAGGGCCTGGGCCTCGATGGGGTCGCCGAGGGTGGTGCCGGTGCCGTGCGCCTCGACGAGGTCGACCTGGTGGGGGGCGAGGCGGGCGTCGGCGAGCGCGGCCTCGATGACGCGTACCTGGGAGGGGCCGTTGGGCGCGGTGAGGCCGTTGGAGGCGCCGTCCTGGTTGACGGCGCTGCCGCGGATCACGGCGAGGACCCGGTGGCCGTTGCGGAGGGCGTCGGAGAGCTTCTCCAGGAGGAGGACGCCGGCGCCCTCGGACCAGCCGGTGCCGTCGGCCGCGGCGGCGAACGGCTTGCAGCGGCCGTCGGGCGACAGTCCGCGCTGCCGGCTGAACTCGACGTACACGTCCGGTGTCGCCATGATCTGCGCGCCGCCCGCGAGCGCGAGGGCGCACTCGCCGCGGCGCAGGGACTGCACCGCGAGGTGGAGGGCGACGAGGGACGAGGAGCACATGGTGTCGACCGAGAGGGCTGGGCCTTCCAGGCCGAAGGTGTAGGCGAGGCGGCCGGAGGCGACGGCGGTGGCGATGCCGGTCATCAGGTGGCCTTCGACGTTCTCGGCCGCGCCGGGGGTGTCGGGGCGGGCGTTGCCGTAGCCGGCGTAGGTGGTGCCGACGAACACTCCGGTACGGCTGCCGGTGAGGTCGCCGGGGTCGAGTCCGGCGCGCTCGAAGGCTTCCCAGCTGGTTTCGAGGAGGAGCCGCTGCTGCGGGTCCATGGCGAGCGCCTCGCGGGGCGAGATGCCGAAGAACTCGGCGTCGAAGTCGCCCGCGTCGTGCACGAATCCGCCCTCGCGCACATAGCTGGTGCCGAGCCGGTCGGGGTCGGGATCGTAGAGGGCGTCGAGGTCCCAGCCGCGGTCGGTGGGGAAGCCGGTGACGGCGTCGCGGCCGTCCCTCACGAGCTGCCACAGGTCCTCGGGGCTGGTCACGCCACCGGGGTAGCGGCAGGCCATGGCGACGACGGCGACCGGCTCCGGCTCGGCGGCCTCTGCCTCGCGCAGCCGCTGCCGGGCCTGCTTGAGTTCGGCCGTCACCCACCGCAAGTGGTCGAGCAGCTTCTGTTCGTTGTCCGTCCGGCTGTGGCGGTCCGTGTGGCGGTCCATGGCGCTTGGGCTCCTTGGGTGGCGTTCCGGCACGTCTACGACTTGCCGAGCTCGTCATGGATGAGCGCGAAGATCTCGTCCGCCGAGGCATCGGCGAGCTCGTGGTGGCTGTCGCCCGCGGCGGGCTCGCGGCCGCTTTCGGTGCCCCACTTGGAGAGCAGCACCTGGAGGCGTCCCGCGATGCGGTGGCGGGTGGCGTCGTCGGGGCCGAGCCGGGTGAGCGCGGCGTCGATGCGGTCGAGGTCGGCGAGGACCGAGGTGTCGGTGTCGGCCTCGCCGTCGAGCAGCCGGGCGCGCAGGTCCTTGGCGAGGGCGGCCGGGTTGGGGTGGTCGAAGAGGAGGGTCGCGGAGAGTTTCAGGCCGGTCTCGGCGGCGATCCGGTTGCGCAGTTCCACGGCGGTGAGCGAATCGAAGCCGAGGTCCTTGAAGGGCCGTGCCGCCTGTACGGCGTCGGTGCCGCGGTGGCCGAGGACGGCGGCGGCGTGTGCGCGGACCAACTCGACCAGGAGGTGTTCCTGTTCGGCGGCCGGGGTGGCGGCGAGGCGGTTGCGCAGCGCGGAGGCCGACTCGGCGGCAGCGGTGCTCCGTTCGGGCACCTCGTCCGCCAACGCCTGCTGTACCTCGGGTAGTTCACTGATCAGTGCGCTGTGCCGCAGGGCCGTGTAGGTGGGGGCGAACAGTGACCAGTCGACGTCGGCGACGCCGACGCAGGTCTCGTCGAGGTCGAGGGCCTGCTGCAGCGCGGCGACGGCGGTGTCCGGCGCGATGCCGATGACGCCGCGGCGGCGCAAGTGGTCGTCGATGTCCTCGGAGGCGGCCATGCCGGCCTCGGCCCAAGGGCCCCAGGCGACCGCGGTGGCGGCGAGTCCGTCGGCCCGCCGTCGTTCGGCGAGTGCGTCGAGGTGCGCGTTGGCCGCGGCGTAGGCGGCCTGGCCGCCACTGCCCCACATGCCGGCGCTGGACGCGAACAGTACGAACGCATTCAATTCCAGGCCGAGTTGTCGCGTCAGCTCGTCGACCAGGTCGGCCGCGACCGCCTTGGGCCGCAGTACCCGCGCCAGGTGCTCGGCGGTGACGTCGTCCATGAAGGCGTTGTCGGACACACCGGCCGCGTGCACGACCGCGGTGAGCGGCCGTTCGGCGGGTACGGAGGCGAGCAGCGCCGCAAGCTGCTCACGGTCGGCCACGTCACAGGCCACCGCTCGGGCCTCGGCCCCCGACTGACGTAATTCCTCGACGAGTTCGGCGGCACCCGGTGCGTCGGGGCCGCGCCTGCTGGTCAGCAGCAGGTGCCGGGCACCGTTTCCGGCGAGCCAGCGGGCGAGTCGGCTGCCGAGGGCACCGGTACCACCGGTGATCAGAACGGTGCCCGCGCCGTCGGGCCGCCACGGGGTGCGGGCCCGGTCGGCGGGCACGGGCGCCCGGCGCAGTCGCCGCACCAGGGTCCCGGAGGCCCGTACGGCCACCTGGTCCTCACGCTCCTCACCCGCCTGCTGACCGAGGACGGCGGCGAGCCGCGCACCGGCCCGCTCGTCGATCTCCGCGGGCACGTCGACGAGGCCGCCCCACCGGTCCGGGTACTCGAGCGCGGCGACCCGTCCGAGCGCCCATGCCTGTGCCTGGGTGCCGGTGGTGTCGGCTGCCGGGTCGCCGTGGCCGGTGGAGACGCCGCCGCGGGTCAGGTTCCACAGCGGGGCACCGATGCCCGCGTCGCCGAGCGCCTGCGCGAGGGCGGCGGTCGCGGCGACGGCAGCGCTGGCCGCGGGGTGCGCGCGGTGCGGGCGGGCGTCGAGCGGGAGCAGCGAGAGGGTTCCGGCCAGGTCCTCCGGCATCGTGGAGGAGAGCCTCACGGCCCAGGCGGCACGGTCGGCGCCGGTGGCGTCGAGGCGTAGTCCGGTGGTCTCCGCCCCGTGCGCGGCGAGCGCCTCGGCCGCCTGCGCGGCGAGCGCCTCGGCGGCTTCGACCCCTTCCGGTACGACGATCAGCCAACGTCCGGTGAGACGCGGAACGCCCGCCTCGGGCGCCGTCTTCCACACGATCCGGTAGCGCCAGGAGTCCAACGTGGACTGCTCACGCCGGTCCCGCCGCCAGTCGGCGAGCGCCGGCAGCACCTCGCGGAGCGGCTGCTCGTCGGGCAGTCGCAGCGTGCCGGTGAGAGCCTCCAGGTCCTCCCGCTCTACGGCCTGCCAGAACTGAGCGTCGACGGCGTCCTGGGCGGGGGCGGGGGCGGGTGATGCGGGAGGGGCCGGTTCGAGCCAGTAGCGCTGGTGCTGGAAGGGGTAGGTGGGCAGGTCGACGTGCCGAGTGCCGCTGGTCCGGAACAGGCGGTCCCACTCCACGGGCAGGCCCCGCGTCCACGCCTCCGCCAACGCCGCCACGAACGCCTCCGGCTCCGGACGGCCCTTGCGCAGCACCGACGTCACAAGACCGTCGAAACCGTCGCCCAGGTTCTCCCGGACCATGCTCGCGAGAACACTCTGCGGACCCAGCTCCAGGAAATGCGTCACACCCTGCCCCGCCAGATGACGCACCCCGTCACCGAAACGCACCGCCGCCCGCACATGCTCCACCCAATACTCCGCCGAGAACTCCCCCACCCGCACCCCGGTCACATTCGACACCACCGGCAACGACGGAACCCGATACGTCAGCGACCCAGCCACCTCACCGAACGCCCCCAACATCGGCTCCACCAACGGCGAATGAAACGCATGCGACACCCGCAACCGCCGCACCCTACGCCCCCGCGACACCAACTCCCCCGCAACCCCCAACACCTCCGCCTCCACCCCGGAGACCACCACCGACTCCGGACCGTTCACCGCCGCAATGTCCACCCCAGCGGTCAGCA
>NZ_JAYMHD010000089.1:0-121234 GCF_035656535.1 Streptomyces sp. H51 | reverse complement strand
GCGGTGTGCAGCACCGCCCGGTCCTCGGTGACGTTGATCTTCTCGCCGCGGAACATCGCGTCGCGCAGGCCGAACACGTCCGTGGCGGCGGCCAGTTCCTGCAACAGGGCCAGCGTCTCGTCGGTGACCAGGTGCTTGGAGTAGTCGATGCGCAGGTCGCCCACGCGGACCACGTACCGCTGCGCCCGCCCCGGGTCCGAGGCGAACAGCTCGCGCAGGTGCGGCTGTCGCTGGGCGCGGTGGTCCTGCAGGGCGGTCCACTCGGGCCGCCGGGTGAGCTGGGGGGCGTCAGACATGAGAGGCGTTCTCCTTGGGGGACTCGCCGCGCAGGGCGACGGCGTACATCTCGTCCGCGTCGAGGCGGCGCAGTTCCTCGGCGATGAGTTCGGAGGTGGTGCGGACCTTCAGCGCGAGGGTGCGGGAGGGCTGGTGCGGCAGGGTCAGCGTGGCCAGCGGGCCCTCGGGGCGGTCGATGACGATCTCGCCCTGCTGGGTGCCCAGCCGCACCGCGGTGACCACCGGGCCGGCGGTGACGATCCGGTCGATCCGCACGTGCAGCCGCGCCTCCAGCCAGCGCGCCAGCAGCTCGGCGGCCGGGTTGTCGGCCTCGGCCTCCACCGCGCCCGACACGATCTTCGTCCGGGCCTGGTCCAGGGCCGCGGCCAGCATGGAGCGCCACGGGGTCAGCCGGGTCCAGGCGAGGTCGGTGTCGCCGGGCGCGTAGGAGCGGGCGCGGGCCCGGAGCGCCTCCAGCGGGTTCCCGGCGGCGTACAGGTCGGTGATCCTGCGCTGGGCGAGGGCGCCCAGCGGGTCCTTGGCGGGCTCCTCCGGCGCCTCCACCGGCCACCACACGACGACCGGCGCGTCGGGCAGCAGCAGCGGCAGGACGACGGAGTCGGCGTGCTCGGACACCTCGCCGTACGTGCGCAGGACGACGGTCTCGCCGGTGCCCGCGTCGGCGCCCACCCGCACCTCGGCGTCGAGGTGGGAGTCGTGGCGGTCGCGCGGGGTGCGGGCGTGCCGCTTGATGACGACCAGGGTGCGCGAGGGGTGCTCGTGCGAGGCCTCCTCGGCCGCCTTGATCGAGTCGTAGGCGTTCTCCTCGTCGGTGACGATGACCATCGTCAGCACCATGCCCACGGCGGGTGTGCCGAGGGCGCGGCGACCTTGCACCAGCGCCTTGTTGATCTTGCTTGCCGTGGTGTCCGTCAGGTCGATCTTCATGGCCTGCGCCAGCTCCGTCCGTCTCGTGCGAGCATCTCGTCGGCTTCCCCGGGCCCCCAGCTGCCCGCGGCGTACCGCGCGGGCCTGCCGTCGGTCGCCCAGTGCTCCTCGACCGGGTCGAGGATCCGCCACGACTCTTCCACCTCCTGGTGACGGGGGAAGAGGTTGGCGTCGCCGAGCAGCACGTCCAGGATGAGGCGCTCGTACGCCTCGGGGCTGGACTCGGTGAAGGACTCGCCGTAGGCGAAGTCCATGGTCACGTCCCGGATCTCCATCGACGTGCCCGGCACCTTGGAGCCGAAGCGGACGGTGACGCCCTCGTCCGGCTGGACGCGGACGACGATCGCGTTCTGGCCCAGCTCCTCCGTCGCCGTGGAGTCGAAGGGGGAGTGCGGCGCCCGCTGGAACACCACGGCTATCTCGGTGACCCGGCGGCCCAGCCGCTTGCCGGTGCGCAGGTAGAAGGGGACGCCCGCCCAGCGGCGGTTGTCCACGTTCAGCCGGACCGCCGCGTAGGTGTCGGTGGCGGAGGCCGGGTCGATGCCGTCCTCCTCCAGGTAACCGCGCACCTTCTCGCCGCCCTGCCAGGCGCCCGTGTACTGCGCCCGCACCGTGTGCCGGTCCAGGTCCTCCGGCAGCGTCACGGCCCTGAGGACCTTCAGCTTCTCCGTGAGCAGCGACGGCGCGTCGAAGGAGGCGGGCTCCTCCATGGCGGTCAGCGCCAGCAGTTGCAGCAGGTGGTTCTGGATGACGTCACGGGCCGCGCCGATGCCGTCGTAGTAGCCGGCCCGGCCGCCGATGCCGATGTCCTCGGCCATGGTGATCTGCACGTGGTCCACGTACGACCGGTTCCACACCGGCTCGAAGAGCTGGTTGGCGAAGCGCAGCGCCAGGATGTTCTGGACGGTCTCCTTGCCCAGGTAGTGGTCGATGCGGAAGACCTGGTCCGGCTCGAACACGTCGTGCACGATCGCGTTCAGCTCACGCGCGCTCGCCAGGTCGCGGCCGAACGGCTTCTCGATGACCGCGCGCCGCCAGGACCCCTCCGGGGCGTCGGCCAGCCCGTGCTTCTTCAGCTGCCGGACGACCTTCGGGAAGAACTTCGGCGGCACGGACAGGTAGAAGGCGAAGTTGCCGCCGGTGCCGCGGGCCTTGTCGAGCTCGTCGACGGTCTGCCGCAGCAGCGTGAACGCCGTGTCGTCGTCGAAGTCGCCGGGGATGAACCGCATGCCCTCGGCGAGCTGCTGCCAGACCTCCTCGCGGAACGGCGTACGGGCGTGGTCGCGCACGGCGTCGTGGACGACCTGCGCGAAGTCCTGGTCCTCCCAGTCGCGGCGGGCGAAGCCGACCAGCGAGAAGCCCGGCGGCAGCAGGCCCCGGTCGGCGAGGTCGTAGACGGCCGGCATCAGCTTCTTGCGGGACAGGTCGCCGGTGACGCCGAAGACGACCAGGCCGGACGGGCCCGCGACGCGGGGCAGCCGGCGGTCACGGGCGTCCCGCAGCGGGTTGTCCCATCCGGTGACCGGAGCCGTCACCTCCTCGAGCGGAGTGGCGCTCATATGGCATCAACTCCCTCGTGCTTGCTGGATTCCGTCGCCGCGGCAGGCAGGTCCCGCCGGGGCGGCTCGCGATCGCGTCAACCGCATGCCGCGGCAAGCGATTCCCGGGCGGGCCGTGTGCCCGTACTCCGGCCCGGGGGACGGCACGAAACGGTCATGGCCGGTCCGCTCCGGGTCGGCCGGGTCGTGAAGCATCACCTTCTGAAAGATCGTGTATGCCGTCGGCGCCAGACTCATGACGGTGCCCGGGTGGCCCCTTCCCGCCTTCCGTACGGCACCGACCGCCAACCGGCGGGCGGCGCAGAGGGTACACCGGTGGGGTCCGGTCCCTTCCACGCGGTCCGCGATCTGCGTGCTCATCTTCAAGAGGTCCTCGATCCGAGCCTGGTGCCTGACGTACACGTTCAAATCTAAAAGTCTGACTTTAAAGTGGAAGGTGGCGATGTGCCAACCTGCGGTGAAAGCGGGCCGCCGAAGAGGCCCCCCGGAGATCCACCAGGGCGAGCCGGCACACCGGCGCGGAGGTGCGAGAAGGACACGGCGGGCGGCATCGTCCGAAGCTCCGGGCGGACGAGTACCGCGGAACCGTTCTGGTCATGCATCCCGGCTTCCTGTCCCGCGCCACGCGCACACCACGCCGAGTTGACCCCGGCGGCGTTCCGGGCGGGAGACGCGTTGATGCGCCGAAAGGGGGCTCCACGCGCGCGTGGAGCCCCCTCGCGGGCCGCGACCGGGCCGCGACCGGCCGGTCGGTGACCGTACGGCGGCCGGTCAACGGCCGGTCAGTGGCCGAAGTCGAACCAGTTGACGTTGACGAAGTCGGACGGCTGGCCGCTGGAGAAGGTGAGGTACACGTCGTGCGTGCCGGTCACCGCACTGATGTTGGCCGGAACCGTCTTCCAGGTCTGCCAGCCGCCGGTGTTGGCCAGCGCGAAACTGCCGACCGGGGTGCTGGTGCGGCTGTCCAGCCGTACCTCGACCAGGCCGCTGACCCCGGACGCGGCGCCGCTGGCCACCCTGGCGAAGAACTGAGTGGCCGCGGTGGAGCCGAAGTTGACGCCCTTGTACAGGGCCCAGTCGCCGTCTGCGAGGTAGCCGATGTCCTGGCCGCCGCCGGTGTCGGAGGTGGTCTCGGTGACCACGCCGGACTGGCTGTCGTAGGACTCGGCCTGGATGGCGCTGTAGGCGTCACGGTTGCCGGAGGGGGGCGGTGTGGTACTGCCCCCGCCGCCCGCCTGGAGGACCTGGACGTAGTCGACGACCATCGGGTGGCCCGGCTGGGTGTCGGCGTCCAGGCCGCCGCCGAAGGCGTCCGGGAAGCCGCCGCCCATCGCCACGTTCAGGATGACGAAGAAGCCGTGGTTGGTGGCGTTGGCCCACGTGGTGGCGTCCATCTGACCGGCCGTCACCGTGTGGTAGTTGACGCCGTCGACGTAGAAGCGGATCGCCTCCGGGCTCACCGAGCGGTCCCACTCCATGGCGTAGGTGTGGAAGCCCGACTGGCAGGTGGTGTTCGGACACGCGACGGAGTTGCCGATGCCGGACGTCTCGTTGCACGGGCCGCCCGGGTTGGTGCCGCAGTGCATCGTCGCCCAGACCTTGTTCAGGCCCTGGACGTTCTCCATGATGTCCAGCTCGCCGACGCCCGGCCAGTTCTGGTAGTTGCCGCGGAAGGGGGCGCCCAGCATCCAGAACGCCGGCCAGTAGCCCTCCGCCGCGGTGCCGGTGACATTGGGCATCTGGAGGCGCGCCTCGACGCGCAGCTTGCCGCCCGACGGCGGCTGGAAGTCGGTGCGCTGGGTCTCGATGCGGCCCGAGGTCCAGCGGCCGGAGGAGTCGCGCAGCGGGGTGATGCGCAGGTTGCCGTTGCCGTCGAGCGAGACGTTGCTCGTGCTGTTCGTCATCGTCTCGACCTCGCCGGTGCCCCAGTTGGCGGCGCCGCCCGGGTAGGAGGTCCCGGTGTCGTAGAGCCAGTTGGCGGTGTTGACGCCGGAGCCGGCGGGGCCGTTGAAGTCGTCCAGGAAGACCTGCGTCCAGCCCGACGGCGGCGTGGGGGCGGAAGCGTTCGCGGACGGTACGGCGATGGTGGCGGCGGCGGCCGTCAGGCCGAGCGTGCCCAGGACGGCGACGAGCACCCGCCGCAGCGGGCGCCGTCTGCGGTACGTGCCGGAGGTGTCACTCATGTGGGGTGCCTCTCGGGTACGGGGTTCCATGCGTGGGGAGCCTGGTGCCTTCGAGAGCCGGGTGAGAGCGCTCTCAGAGTGGCCCCAATGTGCTCTCCGTCCCTCCGGTCGTCAAGACTTAAAACAAGTAAAGTCCTTGTGGCGCGGGTGAGTTCACCGCATGAATCGTGCGAATCGGCCGAGACTTCCAGGGCGCGCCGCACGCTTTCCACGCCCCGGCGCCCCGCACGCCCTGCTGCTTCCGCTCAGGGACCTTCCCGCCACTGCGAGCCCGTCTCGAACCACCACACCACCCTCGCACTGCTGTCGCGGGCGCTCGGCGTGGAGACGAAATCCGGGCCTGCCGCCGTCCGCCGGCGACTCGAACCGGGCTCAGCCGAGACCACGATGGGCGGCCCACAGTGCCCCGGCACGGTCGGCGGCGTCGGCGGCCAGGGCCGCCGGTTCGGGTTCGTCGGGGACCGGGAACGGGACGTATGCGCTCCGACCGCCATGGACCGGTCTGCCGTAAGCCTGCACGGCGAGGTGACCGTCCGGGAGAAGCCGGACGTTGAGTGTGGTCAGCGTGAACGCTTCACCGCGGCGGGTGTCCGTCCAGCGGAGCGCCTGCGGGACCGTGACGTTGATCGCCAGAGCATTCACTTCGACATCGCCGCTCATGGTCGGATGATCTCGCGCGCGTCGCCGCGGGCCACCGCCACCGCGTATCGGAGCGTGATCGGACTGCCTGCCACGGAGCTCCGTGACCTCACGGTACGGCGCGAGGGACGCGGGGCGGGGGAGGGGGCCGCCGTCCGCTCGGCGCGTAACGGTGCCCCGGCCGGGACGTGCCCGCCGTCCGACCGGCGGCGCCTTCCGGCAGGCGGGCGACCGGCACGGTGGCCGGTGCGGCGGGCCGCGGCCGTGGCCTGTGGCAAGGTCGTCCTGCCCGCCGGCTCCGCGGGGGTCCCCGGGAACGGGGACGGCGGGGGCGTGCGGGCGGCGGGAGCTGGACGTGGTGGTGACGAACGCGCCGGCCGCCCCGCCGGCCCGTTCCTCCCCGCGGGAGGCGGGCCGCGCGGCGGACCCGGCGGGAAAGGTGCAGGAGTGAGGCTGACGATTCTGGGCGGCGGCGGGTTCCGGGTGCCGCTGGTGTACGGGGCGCTGCTCGGGGACCGCGCGCCGGGGCGGGTGACCCGGGTAGTGCTGCACGACCTGGACGCGGGGCGGCTGGCCGCGGTCACCCGGGTGCTCGCCGAGCAGGCCGCCGGCGTGCCCGACGCCCCCGAGGTGAGTGCCACCACCGACCTCGACGAGGCCCTGCGCGGCGCCGACTTCGTGTTCTCGGCGATCCGGGTCGGCGGCCTGCGGGGCCGGGCGGAGGACGAGCGGGTGGCGCTGGCACAGGGCGTCCTCGGCCAGGAGACGGTCGGCGCGGGCGGCATCGCCTACGGGCTGCGCACCGTCCCGGTCGCCGTCGACATCGCCCGGCGCGTCGCCCGGCTCGCCCCCGACGCCTGGGTCATCAACTTCACCAACCCGGCGGGCCTGGTCACCGAGGCCATGTCGCGGCACCTCGGCGACCGCGTCATCGGCATCTGCGACTCGCCGGTCGGCCTGGGCCGCCGGATCGCCCGCGTGCTGGGCGCCGACCCGAAGGAGGCGTGGATCGACTACGTCGGCCTCAACCACCTCGGCTGGGTCCGCGGCCTGCGGGTGGCCGGCCGCGACGAACTCCCGCGGCTGCTCGCCGACCCCGGCCTGCTGGGCTCCTTCGAGGAGGGCCGGCTGTTCGGCGCGGACTGGCTGCGCTCCCTGGGCGCCGTCCCCAACGAATACCTGCACTACTACTACTTCAACCGCGAGACCGTACGCGCCTACCAGCAGGCGGAGCAGACCCGCGGCGCCTTCCTGCGCGACCAGCAGGCCCGCTTCTACCGGGAGGCCGGCCGCCCGGACGGGTCGGCACTGGAGGCATGGGAACGCACCCGCGCCGAGCGCGAGGAGACGTACATGGCGGAGAACCGGGAGGCCGCCGGCGCCGGCGAGCGCGAGGCCGACGACCTCTCAGGCGGCTACGAGAAGGTCGCCCTGGCCCTGATGCGGGCCATCGCCCGCGACGAGCGCGCCACCCTGATCCTCAACGTCCGCAACCGGGCCACCCTGTCGGCGCTGGACTCCGAGGCCGTCATCGAGGTGCCCTGCCTGGTCGACGCCAACGGCGCGCACCCGGTCGCCGTCGACCCGCTGCCCGGCCACGCGACGGGACTGGTGTGCGCGGTGAAGGCGGTCGAGCGCGAGGTGCTCGCCGCGGCCGGGTCCGGTTCCCGGGCGACGGCGGTGAAGGCGTTCGCGCTGCACCCGCTGGTCGACTCCGTGACCGTCGCCCGCCGACTGGTCGACGGTTACACCGCGGCGCACCCCGAACTGGCGTACCTGAAGTAGGCTCCGCGTCGGGAAAGCGCTTTCTCCACCGGCTGGGCGCTTTCCCCGGCAGGCTCCCCACCGGCTGACCATCGGTTCGACATCGGCCCTCAACCGGCTTCCGCTCGGCTCCCTGGCTTCCTGGAGACCCTTCATGCACGACGAACGCCGCCGGATCGAGGAGCGCGCGCAGCGCCTCCACACCCAGCGCATCAAGCCCGCGGTCCACGCGGTCACCGTTCCGCTCACGGTCGAGGCCTGGCAGGCGCCGGGCGAGCCGGTCCCGTTCGACCGGGCCGCGGCCGCCGCCTACGAGCCCTTCGCCATGGACACCCCCTGGGGGCCGCCCTGGGGCACCACCTGGTTCCGGATGCGCGGACGGGTGCCCGCCGAGTGGGCGGGACGGCGCGTCGAGGCCGTCATCGACCTCGGCTTCGTCGGCGGCTGGCCGGGCAACCAGGCCGAGGCGCTGGTCCACCTCGCCGACGGCACGCCGCTGAAGGCGGTCAACCCGCTCAACCAGTACGTGCCCGTCGCCGCCCCCGCGGCGGGCGGCGAGGAGGTCCACTACCTCGTCGAGGCCGCCTCCAACCCCGACATCCTGGCCGACGGCTTCGCCCGCCCGACCCCCCTCGGCGACGTCCTCACCGCGGGCGACCGGCCCCTCTACACCTTCCGCAGCGCCGACCTCGCGGTGCTGGACGAGCAGGTCTGGCACCTCGACCTCGACCTCCAGGTGCTGCGCGAGCTGATGGCGGAGCTCGCCGAGCACGACCCGCGCCGCCACGAGATCCTGCACGCCCTCGACCGCGCCCTCGACCTGCTGGACCTCGACGACGTCGCCGGCTCGGCCGCCGCCGTGCGCGAGGCGCTGCGGCCGGTGCTCGCCAAGCCCGCCCACGCCAGCGCGCACGTGATCTCCGGCGTCGGCCACGCGCACATCGACTCCGCCTGGCTGTGGCCCGTCCGCGAGACCAAGCGCAAGACCGCCCGCACCTTCTCCAACGTCACCTCGCTGGCCGAGGAGTACGAGGAGTTCGTCTTCGCCTGCTCGCAGGCCCAGCAGTACGAGTGGGTGCGCGACAACCACCCGCAGGTGTGGGAGCGGATCAGGAAGTCGGTCGAGAAGGGCCAGTGGGCGCCCGTCGGCGGCATGTGGGTGGAGGCCGACGGCAACCTGCCCGGCGGCGAGGCCATCGCCCGCCAACTCGTCCACGGCAAGCGGTTCTTCCTCGAACACTTCGGCATCGAGACCAAGGGGGTCTGGCTGCCCGACTCCTTCGGCTGCACCGCGGCCTACCCGCAGCTCGCCAAGCTCGCCGGCAACGAGTGGTTCCTCACCCAGAAGATCTCCTGGAACCAGACCAACACGTTCCCCCACCACACCTTCTGGTGGGAGGGCATCGACGGCACCCGCATCTTCACCCACTTCCCGCCCATCGACACCTACAACGCCCGCTTCAGCGGCGAGGAGATGTCCCGCGCGGTGCGCAACTACGCCGAGAAGGGCGGCGCCACCCGCTCCCTCGCCCCGTTCGGCTGGGGCGACGGCGGCGGCGGACCCACCCGCGAGATCATGGAACGGGCGCGCCGGCTGCGTGACCTGGAGGGGTCGCCCCGGGTCGAGATCGAGCACCCAGACGCCTTCTTCGCCAAGGCCCGCGAGGAGTACCCGGACGCGCCGGTGTGGGTCGGCGAGCTGTACCTGGAGCTGCACCGGGCCACCTACACCTCCCAGGGCCGCACCAAGCAGGGCAACCGGCGCTCCGAACACCGCCTGCGCGAGGCCGAGTTGTGGGCGACCACGGCCGCGCTCAACGCGCCGGGCCACGCCTACCCGTACGAGAAGCTGGACCGGCTGTGGAAGACGGTGCTGCTGCACCAGTTCCACGACATCCTGCCGGGCTCCTCCATCGCCTGGGTGCACCGCGAGGCGGAAGCCGAGTACGCCCGTGTGGCGGAGGAGTTGGAGGAGCTGACCGGCGAGGCGGTGGCCGCGCTGGGCAGCGGCCCGGCGCGGGCCTTCAACACCAGCCCGTACGACCGGGCCGAGGTCGTCCGCACGGCCGACGGGGTCCCGGCGTACGTCGAGGTGCCGGCGAACGGCAGCGCGCCGCTCGCCGGCGCCCGGCCGCCGCGGCCGGTGACGGTGGACGGCCGCGTCCTCGACAACGGCCTGGTCCGCGTGGAGGTGGCCGAGGACGGCACCCTGGCCTCCGTGTTCGACCTGCGCGCCGACCGCGAGGTGCTCGCCGGCCCGGGCAACCTGCTGCGCCTGCACACCGACCTGCCCAACTACTGGGACGCCTGGGACATCGACAAGCACTACCGCAACCGGTACACCGACCTGCTGGACGCCACGAGCGTCGAGGTCGTCGAGCGGGACCCGCTGCTCGCCTCGATCCGCGTCTCCCGGTCCTTCGGCAGGGGCTCCACGATCAGCCAGACGATCACGCTGCGGGCCGGCAGCCCCCGCGTCGACTTCGAGACCGACCTCGACTGGCACGAGGCCGAGAAGATCCTCAAGGCGGGCTTCCCCGTCGACATCCGCGCCGCGCACGCCTCGGCGGAGATCCAGTTCGGCCACGTCCAGCGCCCCACCCACGTCAACACCAGCTGGGAGGCGGCCCGTTTCGAGGTCTCCGGCCACCGCTGGGTGCACCTCGCCGAGCCCGGCTACGGCGTCGCGGTCCTCAACGACTCGACGTACGGCCACGACGTCACCCGCACGGTCCGCGAGGACGGCGGCACGACGACCACGGTCGGTCTCAGCCTGGTGCGCGCCCCGCGGGTGCCGGACCCGGGGGCCGACCAGGGCCGCCACCGCTTCACCTACTCCCTGCTGCCCGGCGCGGACATCGAGGACGCGGTCGCCGAGGGCTACGCCCTCAACCTCCCGCTGCGGGTGGCCGACGCGGCGGGCGCGCCCGAACCGGTCGTCTCCGTGCGGGGCGACGGCGTGACCGTCGAGGCGGTGAAGCTCGCCGACGACGCGTCCGGCGACGTCGTGGTACGGCTGTACGAGTGCCGCGGCGGCCGCGCCCGGGGCGTGCTGCGCACCGGCTTCCCGCTCGCCGCCGCCCAGATCACCGATCTGCTGGAACGGCCGCTGGAGGAGGTGCCCGTCGACGACGGCGTCCCCGTCGTGCTGCGCCCCTTCCAGATCCTGACCCTGCGCCTGCGGCGCGCCGCGGCGGGCTGACGGCGCCGGGCGGGCCCCGGTTCATCAGGGCCCGCCCGTGCGCCGCTCCCCGCGTGCCGTGCCGGCGCACCACGGGAGGGCCCCCGGGGCGGTCGTGGTTCCTCCCGCCGCGGGGGCCCGGCGCCGGCGCTCGCGCGGGCCGGCCGGGTTCAGCCGGTGAAGCCGGCCGTGATCGAGGTGAACTGCCAGGTGTCCTGGCTGATGCCGGAGCAGTTGCTCACCACGCCGCCGCCCGGGCACGGCCGGTCGCGGTTGACCGACCAGAACGCGAGCCGCGCGATGTGGTGGCTGTTGGCCCAGTCCCGGATCTGCGTCCAGATCGCCGGAGTGGTGTTCTCCTGCTGGTCGGACAGGCCGTTCATGCCGGAGATGCCGATGTGCGAGTAGGCGGTGGCGTCGTCCCAGCCGAACGTCGACTTCAGCTTGGCCTTCAGGCCCTCGGCCGCGTTCACCGTGTTGCCGTACATGTCGGAGCCGCCGCCGAAGTCGAACGGCATGATGGTGAACACGTCGATGTTCGCGCCGAGCGACTGCGCCTGCTCGATGAGCCGGTTGCCGTAGTACGTCGGGCCGGTGGTCGACGTGCCGAACGTGACGATCGTCTTCAGGCCGGGGTTGTTGGCCTTGACGGTCTTCAGCGCGGTCAGGATCTTCGCCTGGACGGCCTCGTTCTCGAACTCGTCCGTGTTCTCGATGTCCATGTCGATCGCCTTGAGCGAGTAGGCGTCGATCACCTTCTGCAGGGCCCCGGCGAGGGCGCTCGCGGAGGAGCAGTTGGCGCCGAGCTTGCTGCCCTGCCAGCCGCCGAACGACGGGACGATGTCACCGCCCGCGGAACGGATGGCGTTGATGGCGCTCTGGTCGACGCCGCCGGTCAGCGGCCTGCTGCCGTCCCAGGAGGGCGTGCAGCCGCCCGAGTCCAGCACGAACGCCATCGTGAACCACTTCACGCCGGTCGCGCTCATCACCGTGCTCGGGCTCGGCGGGTCGCCCCAGCCCTCGTAGAGGTAGGGCGCCGCCTGTTTGAAGGAGGTGCCGGTGCCGGTGCCCGCGTCGGTCGTCACGGACACGGAGTTGGACGCCCCGGAGCTGTTCCCGGCCGCGTCCCGGGCCTTCACCGTGAAGGTGTAGGCGGTGCTCGGCGACAGCCCGCTGACCGTGGCGCTGGTGCCGGAGACGCTGAGCACGTTGTTGGAGCCGCTGTAGACGTCGTACGCCGTGACGCCGACGTTGTCCGTCGAGGCGTTCCAGGACAGCGACACGCTGGACGACGTCTTGCCGGTGGAGGTCAGCCCCGTGGGCGCGGTCGGCGCCTGGGTGTCGGAGCCGCCTCCGCCGGGCCCGTCGAGGCTGATGTCGTCGGCGTAGTAGGTGCCCTGGGCGTACCAGCCGTGGACGTAGACGGTGGCGCTCGTCTGCGAGGCGCCGGTCGTGAAGGACACCGACAGCTGGCTGTACGCCGACGGGGAGGTCGTCCAGGTGGAGGCGCCGCCGTTCACGCCCAGGTAGACATAGGAGCCGCGCACCCAGCCGCTGAGGCTGTACGTCGTGTTCGGCTGCACCGCGACGGTCTGGCTGCACTGCGCGTCGTCGCTGGAACTCACCGCGCCCTGAAGGGCCTTGGAGCCGCTGTGCACGGGGGAGGAGACGACCGAGCCGAGGTTGCCGGTGCAGGTCCAGGGGGAGAGGCCGCCGGACTCGAAGCCGGGGTTGGTGAGGACGTTGGCCGCTTGGGCGGTGCCGGGGAGGGCGATGGCGCCGGCGAGCGCGAGGGCCGCGGAGCCGAGCAGGGCGAGGAGCCGACGTCTGTGACGTCCGAGTGTGTTGCGCGCGCGATCTCCCTGAGGAGTAAGGGTTGTTCGGGAGTGCACGGATGGTGTGCGGAGGTGCACAGACCAAAGCTGGTATGGACCAATCGTGATGTCAAGATGCTGGTCCAGACCGCTATGAAGAAGTGGCAGACCACCGGATACAGCCCGATTCCAGATTTCCCGAAGGTTCTCCGCAGGTGACCCCGGCACGGTGAGAACACGACACCCGGACCACCTGGAGGTCACGACGCACCACTCCAGGAAGCCGGTCCGTGGTCTGCAGGCGTTGTCATCGACTCACGCGAACGGAGACATCACCCGTGCACATACGCACACTCCTCGCCGGCGTCACCATGGGTGCCGCCCTTCTCGCCGGTGGAATCACCGCACCGGCCCAGGCGGCCACAACGGGACCCGCGAACTCGCTCGCTTGCTACAGCGAATCGTGGCGTCCGTACGACGGAGGCTACGCCACCTTGGTCACCGGGAAGAACATCCCCATCCGCGCCACCGGTCCCTACGCGGACTGCGCCTCCACCTATGTTCCGGGCGGCACGGAGTTCAGCCTGGACTGCAAGGACTACAACGATCTCGGCCACCTCTGGTACCACGGGTCGGCGTGGTACAACGGCCGGGAGATCTCCGGCTGGGTGTACAGCGGCAACATCCAGAAGATCTACGAGTCGAACGGTGCCTGGTGCACCTGAGCCACCGGCGTGCACAAGGGCTCGTCGGCTTGCCGACGAGCCCTTCCGCGGTCTCCGGCTGTGGCTGGCGAGGGTCAGGACAGCACGTCCTCGATGAGGTCGGCGGCGCGCGCGGTGCCGCCCTCGGCGCGGGCGCCGGCGCTCAGCGACGCCGAGCGGCGGGCGACTTCCGGGTCGGTGACCAGGTCGTTCAGGGCCGCCCGCAGGGTCTCGGCGGTGGCTTCCGCGGTGTCGACGCGGCGGGCCACGCCCAGCTCCACGAGCCGGTCGGCGTTAGTGAACTGGTCGACGGCCTGCGGCACGGCGATCATCGGCACGCCGGCGAGCAGCCCTTCGCCGCAGCCGCCCATACCGGCGTGGGTGACGAAGGCGTCCGCGTGCTCCAAGATCGCCCGCTGCGGGACCCAGGAGTGCACCTCGACGCCGGGCGGGATGTCGCCGAGATCCCGCGGGACGGTGTACTTGCCGATCTGGAGCACGACGTGCCGGCCGGGCAGTCTGCCGTAGGCCGCCAGGCACTGGCGGTAGAACTCCGGTCGACGGGTGTACGCCGAGCCCAGGGAGATCAGCAGGCCGTTCTCCGCGTGCGCCGGACGGATCCAGCCGTCCGCGCCCGCTGCCGCATCGAAGCAGGGGCCCACGAAGGTCACCGTGTCGGTGTCGACCCGGTCGGCGTGCGGCTGCATCGCCCGGGTGATCAGGGCGAGGGTCCGCGACGGCCGGCCGGAGAAGGCGTCCACGTCGGTGGTGGACGCCCCGCAGCCGGTGAGCCACCGTGCGAATTTCGCCCGGTGGGCGTCGGCACCCGGCAGTTGACGCAGGTGGACCGCGACGTCCTGCTCGTAGCCGTCCCAGGCCACGAACGTCGGCGACAGCCTGCGATTCGGCGAGGGCGCGCGCGGCGTAGGCCCCGATGTCGTACGGGTACAGGTCCGCCGGGTCCTGGTCGTAGGCGGCGTGCAACTGGGGCAGTGCTCGGACGGCGTTGTCCAGGAAGAGGTCCATCGCGGCGACGGGGTCGTCGGGCCAGTTGTGGTCGGCGACCGGCAACACGGAGGAGCAGGCGACGAGTTCGGCGCCGGTGGCGGTGATCAGGTCGGCCACCGCCGGGTCGTTGGCGTAGCTCACACGGTGGCCGCGGGCCACCAGCTCGCGGACGATGTCGAGGCTGGGCAGGACATGACCGACGGCGGGAATGCCGACCATCGCGATGTGGGCACGGCGACGGGACATGGACGATCACTCACTTCGGGTCTACGGCGGAAGGGACACCGCAAGCCGGTGCGCCGGCCGCTCCGAGAGCCTCGGACGCGGGCGCGCACGTGGGCGGGCGGGACAGGAGTCGGGGCGCTGCCCGACCGTGTCAGCCGTAGATCTGAAGGAGGAAGAACATGCCCGCGACCCTAGCCCGTCCTCGCCTCCGGGGCACCTCCATTACCGTCGACCGCCGTCTGCGGCCCCTGAGGGCCGGTGCCCCGCGGGGATCCCCGCAGAGGCGTCACGCCTTCGGGGTGGCCGGGGCGGCAGCCTCCAGGCCGGCGAAGCCGCCCGACAGGGTTGCCGCCGACGATCCCGTGGTCGGGTACGTCCGTGCTGACCACCGCGCCGGAGCCGATGACCGCGCCGTGGCCGATCCGCACACCGGGCAGCACCGTCGTGCCGTGGCCGAACCGGACGTCGTCGCCGACGACGGTGTCCCCAGCTCGACGATCGCTGCAGCGCGCCGTCCGGGGGGACCCGTTCTCCGCGTGTGCCGACCCACACCTGCCGCCCGCCGGCGCCGTCCGGGGCGCGAAGCGGGCGCAGACCCACGGGAAGGCGCGACCGCGTCCCCCGGCGGGGCCGGCCGCGCGTCCCGGGACAGCGTCCGACGCCCAGCCGCCTGCCGTGAACGGCCGGCCGGGCATGCCGGTGGGCCTAGGCCGGCGCGGTGGCCCGGCTGCCGGTCTCCGGCACGGCCGATTCCGCCGTGGCCGCGGTGTCCCGGGTGTCCGCCGGGAGGGGGGTGACGGGCAGCAGCGGCTCCGGGTCCTCCGCGCGCTGCTGCGGGAGCGACACCGGGCGCAGCGGACGCGGCGCCGACACCACCGTGTAGTCCTGGCCCAGGAACGGCGGCGCCATCTCGCCCGGGTCCTCGCCGAGCGCCAACTGCACAGCCGCCCAAGGGGCGTTGACGCCGCACAGCGACAGCTGGTGCAGGCCGCCGGCCGGGCGGGTGTTGACGTCCATCAGCACCGGCCGGTCGCCGTACATCCGGAACTGGATGTTCGACAGGTAGTGCAGCCCGAAGCCCTCGGCGATGCGCCGCGCCGGCTCCAGCCACTGCTCGTGCAGCGTGAACCCGCGCCGACGGCCGTTCTTCGTGCGGCCCACCGCCAGCCGGACCCGGTTGTCGGGTCCGGTGAGGCAGTCCACCGACACCTCCGGCTGCTCCAGGCGCGGCATCACCAGCCAGTCCACCGGCTCCTCGGCCTGCTCCAGCGCCTCGACGACCAGGTCGAGCGGCACGTACGGGCTCGGGAAGCCGTTCAGCTGCGCCAGCGCGAAGGGGGAGCGGGTGACGACGCGGAAGCCGACCCCGCCCGCGCCGGACGCCGGCTTGAAGCAGGCCTTGTGGCCGCCCGCCTCCAACTCGTCGACGGCGGCGACCAGTTCGTCCGCCGTGCGCACCCGCCACCACTGCGGCACGGGCACGCCGATCGCCTGGACCGCCTCGTAGGCGATCACCTTGTCCTCGAAGACGGCCACCGCCTGGGGCGGCGGCGCCAGCAGTGCGGTGCCGACGGCCGCGAACTCGGCGCGGTGTTCGACGATCGCCGCCTGCTGCAACCGGGGCACGAACACGTCGATGCCGCGACGCCGGCACTGGGCGAGGGCGTACTCGACGTAGGCGGCCGGGGACAGGCCCTCCGGCTCCAGTTCGGCGGTGTCCGCGGCGGCCAGCACGGGAGAGTCCGCGTCCCCGTGCGTCGCATGGATCTCGACCGCGCGGTCGCTGGGATTTCTCCGCAGCTGATCCATGAAGAACACGTTCTCCGCGTACGTGCGGTTCAGCCAGACGCGTACGCGAGAGACCATGCAGGCCGCCTTTCACGGTAAACGGGCAGGGCGAAGCGGGCCCGTGCCCGGGCAGGGTGGTTGGAGGGTCACCGAACCGCCCCTGAAAGAAGGGAAAGGGCAGTGGTGTCGGGGCGATCATACGGCTTCGCGAGGGCCCGGCGCGCAACGTGCGTGTTACGGATTCCCGCCCGGCCCCACCCGTCGGCGCCCACCGGCCGGCCCTGCCGGCCGGGCGTTCCGGGACACGGCCCTGTGACCTGTCGAGGCACCTTGTCCGGCAGCCGGGAATGTGTTGTCGTGGTGGCGGTCGCCCGCGCGGAGGCGGACGGCCCCGAGGCAGGTCCGTTCGTGGGCGCTCGGGCGAGCGCGGAGGGGGCGACAGGTGACATCGACGGCCGGTGGTGCCGGACAACTGCTGGCCATCAGTGACCTGCACATCGGCTACGCCGAGAACCGTGCGCTGGTCGAGGAGATGCGCCCCGGGTCGGACGAGGACTGGCTGCTCGTCGCCGGCGACGTCTCCGAGATCGTCTCCGACATCCGCTGGGCCCTGAAGACACTCGCGAGCCGCTTCGCCAAGGTCGTCTGGGTGCCCGGCAACCACGAGCTGTGGACCCACCCGAAGGACCCCGTCACCGCGCGCGGAGTCGCCCGCTACGAGCACCTGGTCACCCTGTGCCGCGAACTCGGCGTCGTCACCCCCGAGGACCCCTACCCCATCTGGGAAGGCCCCGGCGGCCCGGTGGCCGTCGCGCCGCTGTTCCTGCTGTACGACTACTCGTGGCTGCCCGCCGGATGCGTCACCAAGGCGCAGGGACTGGAGTACGCGCACGGCACCGGCATCGTGTGCAACGACGAGTACCTGCTGCACCCCGACCCCTATCCGAGCCGCGAGGCCTGGTGCCGGGCCCGGATCGCCGAGACCGAGCGCCGGCTCGCCGCGCTGCCCGAGGACCTGCCCACCGTCCTCGTCAACCACTATCCGCTGCACCGGCACCCCACCGACATCCTGTGGCACCCCGAATTCGCCATGTGGTGCGGGACCACGGCGACCGCGGACTGGCACCGCCGGTTCCGCGTCGAGACCATGGTCTACGGTCACCTCCACATCCCGCGGACCACCTGGCACGAGGACGTCCGCTTCGAGGAGGTGTCCGTCGGCTACCCGCGTGAGTGGCGCAAGCGGCAGCAGCCGCCGGGGCGGCTGCGCCGCATCCTGCCGAAGGAGGTCGAAGCCGGGTGATCGAGGAGCTGCTGCCGGACACGGTGGTCGTCGTGGAAGCCCACGGTGACGACGGGAGCGAGCCCGCGCCGCTGTACCCGGAGGAGGCGGCGGTGGTGGCGAAGGCCGTCGACAAGCGCCGCCGCGAGTTCGCCCTCGTACGTTCCTGCGCCCGCCGGGCCATGGAGAAGCTCGGCGTGCCGCCGCAGCCCCTGCTGCCCGGCGAACGCGGCGCCCCGGTCTGGCCGACCGGCGTGGCCGGCAGCATGACCCACTGCGCCGGCTACTGCGCCGCCGCACTGGTCCGCGCGGGCGACCTGGCCTCCCTCGGCATCGACGCCGAACCGCACGGTCCGCTCCCGGAGGGCGTCCTGGACGCCGTGGCCCTGCCCGCAGAGGCGGCCCGGCTGCGGCGCATGACCGCGGACCGCCCCGACGTGCACTGGGACCGGCTCCTGTTCAGCGCCAAGGAAGCCGTCTACAAGGCGTGGTTCCCGCTCACCGGGCAGTGGCTGGACTTCTCCGAGGCCGACATCGAGGTGCACACCGATCCCGGCGACCGGTTCAGCGGCGGATTCCGTGCCGCGCTCCTCGTCCCCGGTCCGCTGGTCGGCGGCGGCCGGGTCGGCCACTTCGAGGGCCGCTGGACCGTCCGGCGCGGACTGGTGGCGACATCGGTGACGGTGCCGCACCCGGACTGACCGCCACCGCCGCTCCCCCGCTCACGGCTCCGGGCACCAGCCGCGCAGCAGGCGGAAGAACTCCTCCTCGTTGCCCGTCAGTCCGGCCCGCTCCAGCGCCTGTTCGGCCTCGGCGAGCACCGACGGCGGGACGACGGGCGGCCGGCGGGAACCGGGCGGACCGTCGAGGCAGGCCCGCACCGTGTGCAGCAGCCGCAGGTAGGCCTGGACGGCGGTGCGCTCGTGGTCGGTCAGAAGGGCTGTGGGCATCGGTCGGCTCTTCCTGTCGGCGTCGTCGGTCGCGCACGCCCCGCGATGAAGGGGGTGCGACTCCAGCTTGCCGTCCGCCACTGACAATCGGTCCGGGCCGCCGCGCGGTCCGCCCGCTCGGCGGAGATCAGGACTGGGGGCCCAGGTAGCCCAGGGACGCCTCGATCCGGCCCGCGAGGTGGTCGCGCTGCACCGGCGCCCGCAGGGACGAACCCACCAGCCACGTACGGCACCTGCTGGCCAGGAGGAGGCCGAAGGCCTCGGCCTCCTTCTCGTCGGCCAGATCGAAGCGGCTGCGGGCGGCCACCTTGCGGACGGTGGCCTGGAGGTCGGCCTCGTCGTCCAGGAGGCGGGCGGCGACCCTGGCGCCTTCGAGGTGGTGGCCGCAGTGGCCGGCCTTCATGTGCCACAGTTCGTGGCCGAGGATGACCAACTGGTGGTCGGGAGCGGTGCGTTCCTCGATGACCACGAGGTCCTGGTCGGCCATGTCCAGCCACAGGCCGCTGGCGGTGCCGGTGGGGAAGGCGGCCGTGCGGAAGTGGACGGGGCGGCCGCGGCGCCGGCTCATGGCGTGGCAGAGGGCGCCGTACAGCTCAGCGGGGTGCGCCGGTGCGGAGAGGTCGAGTTCCGCGACCAGTTCGCCGCACAGGCGGCGCATTTCCTTGCCGATGCCCACAGTTATCCCCCGGCTCACGACTCGGGCCGCTTGACGCTCTCCAGGAGCATGTCCAGCCACTCCGCGACCTTGTCCCGGTGCTGGTCGGTGGGCAGCTGCGCGGCCCGCCAGGCGATCCCGCGGACGCCGTGGTCCTGCAACAGGCGCTCCAAGGGGTCCTCGGAGGCCGCGGCCGCCTCCCGCTCGGCGAGCTGCTGCAGGAGTTCCTGCTCGGTGTGTTGCAGGGCGCCCGCGAGGGCCTCGGGGTCCTCGGCCGTGAGGAAGCCGGCGTGCACCCGGAAGAAGCGCTGGATGGCGTCGCAGTGCTCCATGGTCGGACGCCGGTCGCCGTTGATGAGGGCGCCCGCCTGCTGCCGGGACATGCCCGCGCCGTCGGCGATCTCCTGCTGCGTGTACTTGCGGCCGTTGGGCTTCAGGCGGGTGCGCCGCAACAGGTCCAGGCGTTGCAGGAAGCGGGCCTGCACATCGCGTTCGCCCGCGGGCCGGCCGCCGAGCAGGGCCTTGACGACCGGCTCGGGCACGCCGGAGGCGACGGACAGACGGGCGGTGTCGAAGACCTGCGAGTGGGGCACGCCGAGCCGGTCGGCGAGCGCGGTGACGCGAGCGACGACGGCCGGCAGCGCAGCGCTCGCCGCGGTGCCCGGACTCTCGAAGCCATCCGTCACCGACCGATCTCCTACGTTTCTCACAGGCTTCTCACAAACGGTTGCCGTGAACCCGACGGAGATTACCGGTCGTTCGAACCCACATCCAGGTCTCGCCACAACTGTGGCCAATTTCAGCCGTCAACCAGCGGTCAACAGGCGTGGAATGCCACGATAGTTGACACGACTCCGGTCGTGGCCCCAGGATCAAGGCGCCGCGTGAAGGCCGCATAGGCAAGAGGGGTGACCTCCCGATGGCATTTCAGGCAGGAGGGCAGCGGTCGGCACCGCGGCCCGTCCCCGTGAGTCTCGAGGCCCAGGCCTATCTGCAGGACTGTGCCGTCCTCCTGGAGGCCGTCCCCTACCCGTCCGTCGTGCTCGACCACCGCTGGGACGTCGTTCTGTCCAACAGCGCTTTCGCGTCACTTTTCCGTGAGGTGTCCCCGCATCCGACGGCCATGCCCGGCGACAACTTCCTCCGCTTCGTGCTGTTCCACCCGGACGCGGGCAGCGTCCTCGGTGAGCACGAGTCGAGCTGGTGCCTGCCGATGCTGGCGCACTTCGCGGACGCCGTGGAGCGCCACGGACATGATCACGGGCTGCAGGCCATCCGGCGGGAGATCGCGCAGGACCCCCTGATGGAGGCCGCCTTCCGGCAGGGGCTGCCGCACTGGATCCGTGCGGTCGGCGAGCGGGCCGTCCGGCACGACGGCGCCGTACGGCCCGTGACGCACCCCGATCCGCGCTGGGGCGCCACGGACTGCCGGGTCATGGACGAGACGACGCGGACGCTGGAGGAGATGGGGTACACGCGGCTGACGCTGGTGCTGCGCGAGGCGCGGCGCGACCGGTCCCGGGGCCGCACGGCCCGCCCCGCGGCCGCCCACCTGAGGGTGGTGCCGGCCCCCGAGGTCTGACGGGCACCGTCGGCGTTCAGGTCGCCGACGGCGCCTTGTCAGCACGCGCCTTGTCGGCACGCGCCTTGTGAGCATTGCGCCTTGTCGGCACGCGCCTTGTCGGCGCGGCGGCCTCGGCAGGGGCTGTCCCGCTCGGCAGGGGCTGTCCGGCGCCGTCAGCGGAGGCCGCGAGACCGGGCGCCGCCACGGCCGGCCGGGTCACCGCCCGCCGTCACGACGTCCGGTGCGCCGCGGTCACCAGGACGAGCGGGACGCCCCGGCACGGGACGAGCCGCAGCCCGGCGGACCGCGCCGGGCGCGAGTGCTCCAGGACGGCGGCGAAGTCCGGTCCCCTGACGAGGGAGCCGGCCAGATGTGCCGGGTCCGCGGAGGCGGCGACCCGGCCGCGCGCGTTCACCAGGTACGCGGGTCCGGGCAGCCGGCGCAGCAGGGGCAGCACGGCCGCCTCGAAGTGGCGCAGGTACACGTCGGCCGCGGCCACGCCCATGAACCGGCCGTCCACCTCGACCGGCGCGGACAGCGTGAGGCTGTACTCGTCGGAGCAGAGGTAGTCGACGTAGGGGCCCGCCACCGCGCGGCGGCCGGTGTCGCGGGGCAGGGCGAACCAGTCCCAGTGGGTGTAGTCCGAGTACGCCGACCGGCTGGGGTCCAGGTCGAGCAGCAGGGGACGTACCTGGCCGTCGGCGGTGGTCTGCCACCACTCCAGCCAGGCCGGCACGTCGCTCAGCAGGCCGGGCGCGGCCACGAAACCCGCCCCGGAGACCAGTTCCTGCCGGGTCAGCCGCAGGTGCAGGCCGGGGCGGAGCGCGGCGAGGTCGGCGGTCGCGGGGCGGCGGTGCCGGCCGGTCACCCGGGTCAGCAGCGCCGTGGCGTCGGCGCGGGTCTCGGCGACCGCGTCGAAGACCGCCTCCAGCGCGCCGCCGACCCGAGCCGTCACCTCTGCCTCGGTGGACGGGTCGAGCGTGGCGGCCGGCGCTCCCACGAGGCCGGGGCTGGTGATCATGGCGCCCTCCAGCGGACGAGGACCGGGCGCGGCGCGCGGCTAGAGGGACAGGCGCAGGGCGATGAGTCTCGCCGTCGACTCCAGGACGCACCGCTCGGCCAGCTCCCTGGCCGATTCGTGCGCCCCATCTTGCACGGCCGAGATTACGGACCGGTGACGGTCTGCGACTTCTTCACCATATTCGTCGTCCCCGAGCACAAGGCACAGCAGCGCCCCGATGTCGGTCTGGAGGGCCACCTGTTCCCGGGTGAGCCGGGCCGACTGCGCGGCCGCCGCCAGTTCCACGTGGAAGCGGCCGTACACCCGGCTGCGTGTCGCCGCGTCCTCGGCTCCGGCCAGCTCGTCGACGCTGCGGCGGAGTTGGGCGAGGTCGTCGGCGTCCGTGCGCTGCGCGGCGAGGCGGGCCGCGGCACCCGACAGGGCCGCCCAGTGGTCGCCCAGGTCGCGCAGTTCCTCGGTGCTCCAGCCGCGCAGCCGGACCTTGAGGCGCTCCTCGCCGGGGAGCTCGGGCAGGGAGACGAAACTGCCGCCGCCGCGACCGCGGCGGGTGGTGACCAGGCCCTGCTGGCGCAGCGCCATCAGCGCCTCGCGCAGGGTCACCGTGGACACGCCGAGCTGCCCGGCCAGCTCGCTCTCGCCGGGCAACTGCTCACCGTCGGCGAGCAGGCCGAGTTCTATGGCGTCGCCGAGGCGCTGGACCACGGCCTCGACGCGCGCCCGGCCCTCGACCGGCGCGAAGACGGCTCTGCGGGCGCCGCCGTCGATCGATTGCTTCACGGCCACCACCTTGTGCGTTGACTCAAGCTTTACCCTAAGGGGGCCTTGAGGTTTGAACTATGACTTCATATGTTTCATGTCAAGAGGTCAACGCACCAGAACGCCAGAAAGGTTCCCGCTCATGGAGGGACGTGCGATCCGGCTACAGGATCTGCGGAAGTCGTTCGGGGAGACGACCGCCGTGGCCGGGGTCGACCTGGAGATCCGGGACGGAGAGTTCTTCTCGATGCTCGGACCCTCCGGCTCCGGCAAGACCACGGTGCTGCGCATGATCGCCGGATTCGAGACGCCCACCGGAGGCCGGATCGAACTCGCGGGCAAGGACGTCACCCGACTCGCGCCCTTCGAGCGGGACGTGCACACCGTCTTCCAGGACTACGCCCTGTTCCCGCACATGACCGTGGAGCAGAACGTCGCCTACGGCCTGAAGATCCGCAAGGTGCCCAAGGCGGAACGGCTGGTGCGCGCCCGCAAGGCCCTCGCCGAGGTACGGCTGGACGGCTTCGGCCGGCGCCGGCCCGCCCAGCTCTCCGGCGGCCAGCGCCAGCGCGTCGCCCTCGCCCGCGCCCTCGTCGGCCGCCCCAGCGTCCTGCTGCTCGACGAACCCCTCGGCGCCCTCGACCTCAAGCTGCGCGAGCAGATGCAGGTGGAGCTCAAGGCGCTGCAGCGCGAGGTCGGCATCACCTTCGTCTTCGTCACCCACGACCAGGAGGAGGCGCTGACGATGAGCGACCGCATCGCCGTCTTCCACCAGGGCCGTATCGAACAGGTCGGCACCCCCGCCGAGATATACGAACGCCCCGCGACCGCCTTCGTCGCCTCCTTCGTCGGCACCTCCAACCTCCTGGCGGGCGAATCCGCCCAGCGCGTCGTCGGCACGCCCGGCACCTACAGCATCCGCCCGGAGAAGATCCGCGTGCTGAAGGAGTCCGCCGAGACCGACGAGCCGGAGACGGCCGACGCCACCGGCACCGTCGCCGAGGTCGTCTACCTCGGGGACGCCACCCGCTTCCTCGTCGACCTCGACGCCGGCGGACGCCTCACCGCGCTCCAGCAGAACCTCGAGACCTCCGCCGAGGACGTCGCCGCCTACCGCGGCACCCGGGTCCGCCTCCAGTGGCACCGCCGCCACACCGTCCACGTCCCCGACTGAACCCTCACCCCTGGAGTACGTCGTGCGCCTCACCCGAACCCTCCGAGCAGCGGGCGCCGCCACCGCGCTGCTGCTCGCCGCCACCGCCTGCGGCTCCTCCGGCTCCGGCGGCTCCTCCGCCGGCGGCCTCAACCCCCCTGACCTGAAGGCACCCTCGAAGCTCGGCAAGACCGAGGGCCAGGTCAACCTGATCGCCTGGGCCGGCTACGTCGAGGACGGCTCCAACGACCCGAAGGTCGACTGGGTCAGCGACTTCGAGAAGCAGACCGGCTGCCAGGTCAACTCCAAGGTCGCGGCCAGCTCCGACGAGATGGTCAAGCTGATGAAGACCGGCGAGTACGACGCCGTCTCCGCCTCCGGCGACGCCTCCCTGCGCCTGATCGCCTCCGGCGACGCGGCCCCCGTCAACACCGGGCTGGTACCGAACTACAAGGACGTCTTCAGCGGCCTGAAGAACGGCAACTGGAACTCCGTCAAGGGCAAGATGTACGGCATCCCGCACGGCCGCGGCGCCAACCTGCTGATGTACGACACGCAGAAGGTCAGCCCCGCCCCGACCTCCTGGTCCGCGGTGTTCGACGACGCGGCGAAGTACAAGGGCCACGTCACCGCCTACGACTCGCCGATCTACATCGCCGACGCGGCGCTGTACCTCAAGGCCACCAAGCCCGAGCTGAAGATCAAGGACCCGTACGCGCTGGACCAGAAGCAGTTCGACGCCGCGGTGGACCTGCTGAAGAAGCAGAACGCGAACATCGGCGAGTACTGGAGCGACTACCTCAAGGAGGTCTCCGCCTTCAAGAGCGGCGACTCCGTGGTCGGCACCACCTGGCAGGTCATCGCCAGCCTCGCCGCCGACGAGGGCGCCAAGGTCAAGGCCCTGGTGCCCGAGGAGGGTTCGACCGGCTGGTCCGACACCTGGATGGTCGCCGCCAAGGCCAAGCACCCCAACTGCGCCTACAAGTGGCTGGACTGGATCATCTCGCCCAAGGTCAACGCCCAGGTCGCCGAGTACTTCGGCGAGGCGCCCGCCAACGCCAAGGCCTGCGAGCAGACCAGCGACAAGACCTTCTGCACCACCTACCACGCCGCCGACGAGGCCTACTGGAAGAAGATCGCCTTCTGGAACACGCCCATCGAGCAGTGCCTGGACGGCCGCACGGACGTGAAGTGCGTGCCGTACGCCAAGTGGGTGCAGGCCTGGACCGAGATCAAGGGCTGACGTCATGACCGTAGAGGCGCACGCCGCCGGGCGGGGAACCGTCCGGCGGCTCGCCGGGACCCTGCACCGCCGGCCCCGGCTGCGGCTGTCCCTGCTGCTCACCGCTCCGCTGCTGTGGCTCGCGGTGCTCTACCTCGGGTCGCTGGCCGTGCTGTTCGTCTCCGCGTTCTGGACGACGGACTCCTTCACCAGCGAGGTGGTGAAGGTCTGGTCGACCGACAACTTCCAGGCGCTGTTCACCACCCCGGTCTACCGGCAGGTCGTCCTGCGCAGCGTCGGCGTCGCCGTCGCCGTCACCGCCCTGTGCGCGGTGATCGCCTTCCCGCTCGCCTTCTACACCGCCCGCATCGCCCGCCCCCGGTGGCGTCCGCTGCTCGTGGTCGCCATCCTCACCCCCCTGTGGGCGAGTTACCTGGTCAAGGTGTACGCCTGGCGGCTGATCCTGTCCCAGGGCGGGCTCGCCGACTGGATGCTGAAGCCGCTCGGGCTGAGCGGGCCGGGGTACGGGCTGCCGGCGGCGGTCATGACGCTGACGTACCTGTGGCTGCCGTACATGGTCCTGCCGATCCACACCGCGCTGGAACAACTGCCCGCCAACCTCCTCGACGCGTCCGCCGACCTGGGCGCGCGGGCCGGGCGGACCTTCCGCTCGGTGGTGCTGCCGATGGTGCTGCCGTCGGTGGCCGCCGGGTCGATCTTCACCTTCTCGCTCAGCCTCGGCGACTACATCACGGTGCAGATCGTCGGCGGCAAGACCCAGCTGATCGGCAACCTCGTCTACTCCAACATCGAACTCAACCTGCCCATGGCCGCCGCCCTCGGGACGGTCCCCGTCGTCGTCATCGTGCTGTACCTGCTGGCGATGCGCCGCACGGGCGCCCTGAGCAGCCTCTAGGAGCCCCCCGTGCAACTCTCCCGCTCCGCGCGGATCGCCCTGCGCGTCGCCGCCGGGCTCGGCTTCGCGGTGATCTACGTGCCGCTGCTGCTGGTCCTCGTCAACTCCCTCAACCCCGACCGCAGCGCGAGCTGGCCGCCGCCGGGGCTCACCCTGCACTGGTGGTCCGTCGCCTGGGACAACTCCGGTGCCCGCGAGGCGCTGTGGACCTCGGTGAAGGCCGGTCTGGGCGCCACCGTGATCGCCCTGGTCCTGGGCACCCTGATCGCCTTCGCCGTCGCCCGGCACCGCTTCTTCGGCCGGGACACCCTCTCGTTCGTGGTCGTCCTGCCGATCGCGCTGCCCGGCATCGTCACCGGCATCGCCCTCAACTCGGCGTTCAGCACGGTGCTCGAGCCGCTGGGGGTGGGCCTCGGGCTGTTCACCGTCGTGGTCGGGCACGCCACCTTCTGCATCGTCGTCGTCTTCAACAACGTCGTCGCCCGGCTGCGCCGCACTTCCGGCACGTACGAGGAGGCCGCGATGGACCTCGGCGCCGACACCTTCCGCGCCTTCGCCGACGTCACCTTCCCGCTGGTGCGCTCGGCGCTGTTCGCGGGCGGACTGCTCGCCTTCGCGCTCTCCTTCGACGAGATCGTGGTGACCACCTTCACCGCCGGGCCCGGCGTGCAGACCCTGCCGATCTGGATCTTCGACAACATGACCCGGCCGCAGCAGGCACCGGTGGTGAACGTGGTGGCGGCCGTGCTGGTGCTGGTGTCCGCGGTGCCGATCTACGTGGCCCAGCGGATGTCGGCGGACACGGCGTCGGGGAGCCGGGTGTGAGGCCGGGAGGGCGCGCCGGGTACTGAAAACCGGTCGCCGGGAAAGTGCGCCCTTGTCATGACAGGGCGGCGCGGCGGACGCTGGGGCAGGCACATCCGTACCCGAACCGGATGCCGGTATCCGTACCCGAACCGGATGCCGGTTCGCCCCCGTTTCCCCGCGGCGACTCAGGAGGCTCCCCCGATGTCTCTCTCACCGGAGGACGGCGCCGACGGTCCACCCGCCGTCACCGAACACGAAGCGGAGGCACTGGTCGCGGGAATCTGCTTCAAGACCGGCCCGCCCCGCACCGTCGGAGTGGAGGTGGAATGGCTCGTCCACGACGAGCGTGACCCGCACCGCGCCGTTGCCGCCGGACGGCTGGAAGCGGCCTACGCCGTGCTGCGCACCCTGCCGCTGGCCTCCGCGCTGACCGTCGAACCCGGTGGCCAGCTGGAGCTGAGTTCCCGGCCCGCCCCGTCGCTGACGCGGTGCGTCTCGGAGGTCTCCGCCGATCTGCGGGCCGTGCGTGCCCTGCTGCGCGAGCACGGGCTGACCCTGCTGGGCATGGGCATCGACCCCTGGCGTCCGCCTCGCCGGTTCCTGCGGGAACCGCGCTACGACGCCATGGAGGTCAGCCTCGGCCGCACCGGGCCGGCGGGACGGACCCTGATGTGCGCCTCCGCCTCCGTCCAGGTGTGCCTCGACGCCGGGGTCGAGGGGCCGGGCGTCATGGGATTCACCCGCCGCTGGTGGCTGGCACACCGGCTGGGCCCGGTGCTCGTCGCGGCGTTCGCGAACTCGCCCGTGTCCGAGGGCCGGGCCACCGGCCGGCTGTCGACGCGGCAGCTGATGTGGACGGAACTCGACCCCGGGCGGTCCGGCGGGCCCGTCCTGACCCACGATCCGCGCCGCGCATGGGTCCGCCGGGTCCTCGACGCACCGCTGATGTGCGTACGACGGGACGACGGGCCGTGGGACGTGCCGGACGGAGTGAGCTTCCGCGACTGGACCCGCTCGGACACCATGCGCCCGCCCACCCGCGCGGACCTCGACTACCATCTGACCACACTGTTTCCGCCGGTCAGGCCACGGGGGCACCTGGAACTGCGCATGATCGACGCACAGCCCGGGGACGACGGATGGATCGTGCCGCTCGCGGTCACCACGGCCCTGTTCGACGATCCACGCGCCGCCGCCCTCGCGCACCGGGCCGTGGAGCCCCTGGCCGGGCGGGCCGCCGGGGATCCCGCCCCGCACAATCCGCTGTGGACGGACGCGGCGCGCCGCGGGCTGTCGGACCCGGAGCTGAAGCGCGCCGCCGTCACCTGCTTCGCCGCCGCGCTGGACGCCCTGCCCCGGCTCGGCGCGAGCGGCGACGTCGTGGACGCCGTGGCGGCCTACGCCGACCGCTACGTCGGCCGCGGCCGCTGCCCGGCGGACGACGTCCTCGAACGGCTGCGCGACCGGGACGGGTGCGCACCGTGGGCCCTGCGCTGAGCCGAGCGGCCGGCCACCGGGGAGATCGTCACAGTTCCTCGGCCGCGGCCCGCAGGGTCGCCTCGAGGATCACGCGGGCGACGAGGTCGGGCGCGTCGTTCATCGGGATGTGGCCGCACTCGGGCAGTTCGACGAGCCTGGCTTCCGGGATCATGGCCAGCACCCGCGCGGCCTGCCGCGGCGGCAGGATCCGGTCGCAGGCGCCCCAGGCGATGGTCACCGGCAGGCCGGGGACGTCCCCGGTGAACAGGCCGGGGGCCCGCCCGGCCCGCAGGGTCGCGTTGAAGGCGGTGGCGTCCCGCAGCGCCCGCAGGTCGGCGACCAGCGTCTCGGGCGGGCAGCTCTCCGGCCGGCCGTAGACCGTGCCGGCCAGCGCGGCCCGGGCGGTCGCCGTGTGCGCCAGGCGGACCATGGCCATGTCCGGCAGCAGCCGCACACTGTGCCGGGCCGCCGCGAGCAGGGCGTACGTCCGCCGCCGTTCCGCGTCGGTCCAGAACCCCGCCGGCGCCAGGGCCGTCACGCTGCGCGCCAGTCCGGCCTGGCCCAGCCGCAGCGCGATCAGTCCGCCCAGCGAGTGCCCCACCACGTGCGGCCGCTCCACGCCCAGTTCGGCGAGCACGGTCCCCAGCCAGGCCACCGCGGTCCGCAGATCGCGCGGCACGGCCGGATCCAGGTCGGGAGACTCCCCGAACCCGGGCAGGTCGATGGCGATCGTCTCCCGCCGCTCGGCCAGCAGCGGGACGACGGCGTCCCAGGCCCGGCGGTGATGACCGACGCCGTGCAGCAGGACCAGCGGCTCCCCGGTCCCCTGCCGCTCGTACGCCACCGTCACCGGACCCAGACCCGCGGCACGGCCCCGCACGAACGACGTCGTCCGCACCGGTACGACGACCTCGCCGCTCTCGCGCCCGCCGTCCGGTTCCGCACGCCCGGGGCCGAGCAGGCCGTAGAGGTAACTCGCCGCCGCACGCACGGAGCGTGTCGGGCCGTCCGTGGCTGCGATGAAAGAAGAGATCAGGGCCATCGTCGGACACCTACCTCACCGATAGGCACTCCTTCATCAGAAGTCAGCGCCAGTCATCATCGTATTCCGACATCGCCTTCCCCGCGCGCGGTGAACATCCGGCGGGAGACCACTGACCTGGTACTTCACCGCGGGTCCCGGGCCGGGGCGGCACTCACCCGGGGGAACGGAACGGTTCCCGCCCGGGCCGGAGGCGGTCCGTGCCGCGCACCGCGGGTACCCGGCCACCCGCACACCGGGGAAGGAGGCGGCCATGGAACAGCGGTCACCGGCGGCCCCCGACGAGCGGGAGGTGCTGGCCCGGACGGTCGCCGACGTGATGCGCCCCGCCGCGGTCACCGTCGCCGTCGACGAGACCGTTCTCGTCGCCTGGGAGCTGCTGGAGCGGTCCGGCACCCGTCATCTCCCGGTCCTGCGTCCGGACGGCCGCTGCACCGGCCTGCTGGACCGGGCCGACGTGGCGGTCGCCTGTGCGGCGCCGGCCGCTTCGCTGTCCGGCCGGCGCGTGGACGAGCTGCTGCCCCGCCACAGACCGGCGCTCGTGCACGCGGGGCAGACCGTACGCCACGCGGCCGACGTCATGAGCTGCGCCGATGCCGACGCCCTGCCGGTGCTGGCGGAGGACGGACGGCTGGCCGGGGTGCTGACGGCGGCCGACGTCGTCGCGGCCCTCGCCGGCCGGGCGGCGCGGGACGAACCCGCCGGCCCCCGGCCGCAGGCCCCGCCGACGACGCTGCCCGGGCTCCCGCCCCGACGGGCGCGGCGCGGCACGGCGATCCCCTGACCGCCCGCACCGACCGCCCGCCCGGCGGCGGCTCAGCCGGGTTCCGCCGGGGGAGCGCGGAAGACCGGGGCCCGGTCGGCGTCGTACGGGCGGACGGCGGCCAGCGCCCGGGCGACCGCGGCCTCCAGGGAGCCGCTGGTGTCCACCGTGACGGCCTTCGGCCACGGCCGTTCCGCGGCCGCCATCGCGGTGGCCACGCCGACATCGGCGTCGGACGCCCCGGAGGCGCGGGTGGCCAGGCGGGCCGCCGACGTGGCGCCCGGCACCTGACAGTGCAGGGCCACCAGGTCGGCGTGGGCGCGTTCGGCCATGCGCAGGGCGGCTTCGCGCTGTCCCGCGTCGTGCCAGGTGGCGTCCAGCACGACGGACTCACCGCGGGACAGCAGGGCCGACGCGCGGTCGAGCAGGGCCGCGTACGTCCTGGCGGTCCACTCGGGGGTGTACAGGCCCTCGCCGTAGGCGGCCGCCGCGGACTGCTCCACCGGGATGCCGGCCAGCTCCTTGCGGAGACGGTCACTGCTGAGCAGGGTGACGCCGAGCCGGTCGGCGAGCGCGCCGGAGAGCGTGGACTTCCCGCTGCCCGGGAGCCCGCCGACGAGGGTCACGCCGACGACGGAGGCGCGCAGATGGCGCAGGGTGGCCGCGATCAGCCGGTGGGCCGCCGTCTCCGCGCCGGGCGCGCCCTGGCGCGCCTGGATCAGCGAGACCTTGGCGCGGACGAAGGCGCGGTAGGCGACGTAGTGGTGGCGCAGTGAGGGCGGCGCCGGGTCTCCCGAGTACTCGCCGTACGCGGCCAGGAAGAACGCGGCGGCGTCCGCGGCGCCGAGCTGTTCCAGGTCCATGGCCAGGAAGGCGGCGTCGTCGAGGCCGTCGACGTGGCGGAGGGCGTCGTCGAACTCCAGGCAGTCCAGGACGCGGGGGCCGTCGTCGAGGCAGAAGATGTCCTCGGCCAGCAGGTCTCCGTGGCCGTCGACGATCCGCCCCTGCGCGATGCGCGCGTCGAACAGCCGCTCGCGGCCGACGAGGTAGCGGCGCACCAGCCGCTCGGTCTCCGCCACGCCGTCGGGCCCGGTGCCGCCCCCGGACATCGCGCGTACCTGGGCGAAGCTCGCCTCCCAGCGCGCCGACAGCGCGTCCCGCGTGCCCTGCCGGTCCACCTCGGCCCTGCGCGGCGCGTTCGCGTGACGGGCGGCGAGCAGCCGGGCGACGGCCCGCAGCGCGTCGTCGACGGGCGCGCCTTCCCGCACGAGCCGGGACAGGCGCCGCCCCGCGGGCATGCGGCGCATCACGACGACCGGCTCGGGCACCTCCGTGTCCGGCCCGCGGAACTCGCCCACGCCGAGATAGACGTCCGGGGCGAAGCGCCGGTTGAGGGCGACCTCCCGCTCGCAGCCGGCCCGCCGGGCGGCCACCGTGGAGAAGTCCAGGAACTCCAGGTCGACCGGCTTCTTCACCTTGTAGGCGCGGTCCCCGACGAAGAACAGGACCGCGGTGTGGGTCTCGCACACCTCGGCACGGGGCAGCGGCGGAGTCCCGCCGACGGCGCCGGAGCGCAGGCCGGGCTCCACGCTACCGCCCCCGGTACAGCCGGTCGAGGCCGACGAGGACCACCTGCCCGTCGGCCTCGGCCGCGCGGAGCGCGGGGGTGAAGCCGACGCCGCTGTAGCAGGCGGGCCGGGCGCGGGAGACGTCCTCGCCGCGGGCGGCGAGCAGACCGAGCAGGTGACGCAGGTGCTCCAGGTGGGGTGTGTCCATGACCTCGTCCCAGCGGGCCGCGCCCACCGACAGCAGGGGCGCGAGGCCGCCGTCGGCCCGGCCGCGCACCACGACCTCCGCCTCCACGTCCCGGCCGGCCCCCCGTGCCGGGTCCGGGAGCGAGCCGTGGGCCGCGCTCGCGGGGTGCCCGCCGAAGACGGCCGGGTCGGCGAAGTCCAACGCCCACTCCCGGCAGACGCGCGCGAAATGGGGGCCTGCCACGGCGGAGTCGAAGACAGGACGCGCGCGCCGCCAGACCTCGCCGGCGTCCTGCTGTTCCAGCGCCTGACGATGCGGCCAGACAGAACCGTGTTCGAAGGCGAGCAGTGGCTCCGCGATGCGCAGCCGGACGAGGTTCGGCCGGAAGGCGTCGGGTTCGCCGTACAGCAGACCGCTCGACCGCAGGAGCGTCAGGCAGTGCGAGGCGTCGGTGAGCGGGGTGCCCAGCCATTCCGAGATCTCGCCCTGGGTGTGGCAGCCCGCGGCGATGGCGGCGAGCGCGGAGTGGCACAGCGCACGGTCCCAGTGGTCGGTCTCCTCCTGCATCAGGTGATGCGCCTCCAGGAACAGGGGAGTGCCGGGGTCGAGGACCGTCCGGCACACCCAGGCGTCGAAGTCGTCCGGCCCGCCGGGTGCGTCGCCGGCGTAGCGCCGGTAGGCGGGGGTGCCGCCGACGACGGCGTGGACCAGCAGCGCGAGCCGGGGGTGGTCCAGGCCCCAGAACCGGGCGGCCTGCCGGAAGTCCAACGGGCGCAGGGTGAGTTCGAGATCGGCCAGCCCGCGCAGCGGTGAGGCCGCGCCGAACAGCCGGTGCATCACGGGCAGCGAGCTGCCGCTCAGCAGCAGGCGGGTGCGGTTGTCCCGGCCCGTGTCGCGCAGCCGCCGGTAGGCGGTGTGGATGACGGAGGGCAGCTCCGGGCTCTGCCGTACCAGCTCGGGGAACTCGTCCAGCACGACCGGCACCGCCCGCCGGTCGCCCAGCGCGAGCACCGCCTCGACGGCGTCCTCCCAGCCGGTTCCCCGGGCCGGCCCGGTGCCCGTGTGCCGGGCGAGTTCGTCGCCGAGACGGCGGAGGGACTCCGCCCGGGCAGCCTGCTGCGCCCCGAAACAGAAGCCGCCCAGCGCTCCGGCGAGTGCCTCCAGGAGGTACGTCTTGCCCTGCCGGAGCCGTCCCGTCACCACACCGAGACCGGCTCCGGGCCGGTCGTCGCAGGCGAAGGCGACGAGCGCGTTCCACTCGGCGTCGCGGTCGAAGACCGTCTCCGGCTTCGCGGGACGGAAGACGTCGGACGACGTCATGGCTGCTCCCCTCGCTCGGCAGCGCTCTCCTACCAGTACAGCGTCGGGAACCGGCCGCCGCACACGCGCGGCCGCCGCGTGAACCGGATTGCGGCCCGCCGCGGCCGGGTTCAGGCTGGAACGGTGTCCGAACGCGCGCCTGTGGTTGTGCATCCGCCGGGACCCGGTGGCGGGAGAATGGTGACGATCCACGGTGAGCCGGCCGGTACGGCCTATCACCTGCTCGACGTCCTGGAGTTCCTGCGCCGGGCCGGCCTGAGGGAGTCGCGCCGGGGGATCGACGACGAGGAACTGGTCGAGTGGCTGGGCGGCGACTCCAGAATGTGGCGCGGAGAGCCGTAGCCCGGTCGTGGTGCGGGACGCCGGGCTCAGTCGTGCGGGACGTCGGCTCAGTCGTGCGGGCTCCGGGCCCAGTCGTTCGGGCTCAGGGTCAGTCGTGCGGGACGCCGGGCTCAGTCGTGCCGGACGCCGACTCAGTCGTGCGGGCTCCGGGCCCTGTCGTGCGGGACGCCGGGCTCAGTCGTTCGGGACGCCCGGCTCAGTCGTGCCGGACGCCCGGTTCAGTCGTGCGGGACGACGGCCACGGAGCAGCGCCCGTGATGAAGGGCGGCCTGCGTCACCGGACCCAGGTGGGGCACCAGGCCAGGACGGTGCCTGCGCCGGCCGATGACCAGCAGCGCGGCTCCTTCGGCGGCCCGGACGACGGCCTTGGGCGGGCTCGCGAGCCGGACGCTGTCGTCCACTTCCACCTGCGGGTACTTCTCACGCCAGGGACGCAGCGCCTTGCTGAGCTGCTGCTGCGCCTCCCGGGTGATCTCCTCGCTGATGTCGTGGTCCACGCCCCAGGGCACGCGTGCGTGCAGCGGCACGCTCCGGCCGTGCACGGCCTGGAGCGGAACGCCCCTGGCGGCTGCCGTGTGGAAGGCGAAGTCGAGCAGGTCGTCGGAGGATCCGTGCAGTTTGAGGGCCACGACCACGCGGCTCGTGGGCGTCGGCCGCGGCTCTCCCTCCGGGGCTTCGGCGCGGACCATCACGACCGGCCGCTCGGCCCGTGCCACGACGGGCATGCTGACGTCGCCGAGGAAGTAGCTCTCGACCGGCGCCAGGCCGCGGGAGGCGAGCACCAGCATCTCGGACTCCGACGCCGCTCGGAGCAGGGCGCTCTGGGCGTCGTCGGCGACCAGGTCCGGGACGATGGTCAGGCCCGGGTGGCGCATCTGGAGTTCCGCCCGCACGGTGTGCACCAGACGCCTGGCCCAGTAGTTCTGGTCGACTTCCGAGGGCACGTCGGTCGGCTCCGGCACCAGCAGCGGCCACGCGTGCAGCAGGCGCAGGCCGAGCCCCCGCTTCTGGGCCTCGTCGGCGGCCCAGCGGGCCGCGGCAAGGCTCTCGGGTGAGCCGTCGAGGCCCACGGTGACGACTGGGTGCATGGCGGAGGCCTCCGTTCTCTCCTTCGAGGAGTACCCCAATCCCCTTCGCGGCGCATGCGGACCAACGGCCCGGTCCGCACCCCCGTCTCAGTCCAGGTCCTTGCGCAGGAACCGGCGCAGGCGCCGCAGCGGCCACGTGTTGATCACGTCGTCGGGGGTGAGCCATCCGCGCTGTGCCGTGCCGACGCCGTAGCGGAGGCAGGCGAGCTGGGGGATCGAGTGGGCGTCGGTGTCGACGGCGAACTTCGCCCCGTGGTCCCTGGCCCGGAGGATGTCCTCGTCGCCGAGGTCGAGGCGGTCGGGCTGGGCGTTGATCTCCAGGGCCGTGCCGGTGCGGGCGCAGGCGGCGAACACCTCGTCGAAGTCGGCGTCGAGGCCCGGCCGTTTCCCGATCAGGCGGGTGGTGGGGTGGCCGACGACGTTGACGTACGGGTTCTCGCAGGCGCGTACGATCCGCCGGGTCATCGCCTTGCGGCCGAGGTTGAAGTGGGAGTGCACCGAGGCCACGCGGATGTCGAAGCCGCGCAGGAACTCGTCCGGCCAGTCGACGTCTCCTTCCGGGCCGATGTTGAGTTCGGTGCCGTGCAGCAGCCGCATGCCGTGCAGCCCGCCGTCCAGGGAGCGCACCCGCTCGCGCTGGGCGAGGATCTTCTCGTCGGTCATCCGCTGCATGTACAGGTCCGGCGCGTGGTCGGTGACCGCGTAGTACGCGTAGCCCCGCCCGGCCGCCGCCGCCACCATGTCCTCCAGGGAGGCGAGCCCGTCGGTGAGGTCGGTGTGGGTGTGCAGGTCGCCCCTGATGTCGGCCTCCGTCACCACCTCGGGGAGTTCGCCGCGCAGCCCGGCTTCGATCTCCCCCCGGTCCTCACGCAGCGTGGGCGGGATCCACGGCAGGCCGAGCCTGGCGTACACCTCGTCCTCGGTACGCGAGGCGACCCGCTTTCCGCCGTCGGTTTCGAACAGGCCGTACTCGGAGAGCTTCAGCCCGAGGTGGACGGCGATCGTGCGGGTGCGGATGTTGTGGCCCTTGGAGCCGGTGAAGTACTGCAGACCCGCACCCCACGCGTCCGGCCGTACCACCCGCAGGTCGACCTGGACGCCCAGGACGGTGCGGACCGAGGTCTTCTTCTCTCCGTGCGCGATGACCTCGGCGGTGGAGGGCAGTTCGGCCAGGGCGTCCATGAAGGGGGCCGACCGGGCGGCGGCGACCAGGATGTCGATGTCGCCGACGGTCTCCTTCATGCGGCGCAGCGATCCGGCGTAGGCGCAGTCCTCGCAGCCGGTGATCCGGGAGAGTCCGGCGACGATGTCCTCGGCGGACTCCATGGCGGTGCCCAGCGGGATCCGCCCCCCTGCCCGCCGCATGAGGGCGATGCCGTGCAGGATGTTCTCCTCGGTCTTCTCCCCGAAGCCCTTCAGGTCGCGCAGCTTCTCCGCCTCGATGGCGTCGGCCAGCTCGCCCACCGAGGAGATGTGCAGGTCCTCGTAGAGCGCCAGCGCCTTCTTCGGACCGAGGGTGGGAATGGTGATGAGCTGCCGCACCCCCGCGGGAATCCTGGCCCGCCGCTCCTCGACCACCGAGACCTTGCCGGTGCGGAAGTACTCGACGACCTTCTCCGCGATCGACCTGCCCACGCCCGGGATCTCCTTCAGACCCGCGGTGTCCAGGTGGGAGACATCGGCGGGATGGCCCCCGATCGCGCGGGCGGCCTTCTCGTAGGCGCGCGCCTTGAACGGGTCGCCTCCGGTGATGGCGATGAGGTCCGCGTACTCCTGAAGGAGCGCCTCGACCTCCTCGTTGGGCCGGACCACGTGTCAAGTCTAGGAAGGGGCCTTTCCGGGCCGCCAGTCGGCGCGCGAAGCCGCCGGCCGGAGGGTGTACTGGAGGGGTGCGGGCGACGTTCTCTCTGGGACGGATCGCCGGGGTACGCGTCGGCGTGCACTGGAGCGTCCTCGGTATCTTCGGCATCGTCGCGCTCGGTCTCGCGCAGGGCCGTCTCCCGGTGACGCATCCGGGGCGTTCCTGGGCGGTGTACTGGGCGGCGGGCCTGTGCACCGCCGTGGTCTTCTTCGCCTCCCTGCTCGCGCACGAGGTGGCGCACGCCGTCGTGGCCCGGCGCAACGGCGTCGAGGTGGACGACATCGTGCTGTGGCTGCTGGGCGGGGTGGCCCGGCTCAGGACCGAGGCGTCCACGCCGGGCGCGGAGCTGAGGATCGCCGGCGTCGGCCCGCTCGTCAGCCTCCTGCTGGGCGGGTTCTTCGCGCTCGGAGCCTGGCTGCTGCACCTCGCGTCCGTGTCCGGGATCGTGGTGGAGATGGCGGCCTGGCTGGCGGGCATCAACGTGCTGCTCGCCGTCTTCAACGCGGTGCCCGCCGCCCCGCTCGACGGCGGCCGGCTGCTGCGCGCGTTCCTGTGGTGGCGCACCGGGGACCGGCTGCGGGCGACGGCCGGCGCGACCGCGGCGGGCAAGGGTTTCGGGTGGCTGCTCGTCACGTTCGGGCTGATCGTGTTCATGGCGCGGGGAGTGTTCGGCGGCCTGTGGCTGGCGCTGATCGGCTGGTTCCTCATCGCGACGGCCACCGCCGAGGGACGGCAGTCCCAGCTGCGCGGCCTGCTGGCCGGTGTCCCCGTGCGGGACGTCATGACCCCCGAACCCCTGACCGTCTCCGCGGACACCACCATCGCGGACTTCCTCGCCGACACGCACTACCGCTACCGGCACTCGGCGTTCCCGGTGACCGACGGCGGGGCCCCGGTCGGGCTGGTGACCGTCGATGAGGCCCGGAGGGTGGCGCAGGCCGGAGCCGCCGCCGTGCCGGTGCGGGAGGTGATGGTGCCGCTGTCGCGGACCGTCGTGACCGGGCCGGACAGCCCGCTGGCGGACCTGCTGCCCCGCATGGAACGGGGCGCCGAGAACCGTGTCCTGGTCGTGGCGGACGGCAGGCTCGTCGGAATCGTCTCGCTCTCGGACGTCAGCCGTACGGTGAACTGGCTGATGAACGCCCCCGGGCGGGGTGGCGGCCGGTGACCCGCGCCGCGCCGGCCGGCGACCGCGGCCCGGGACGTCGAACGGGCTGCGGGGGGTACCTGGATCCGGTGGTCACACCGCCGGGCGCCGGCGGGGGGGACGAGCGGCCGTGGCGGCGGGCCGTCGCCGCCGGCCGTCGCACGGGCACACCGGCCGTCGTACGCCACACCGGCCGTCGCACGGGCACACCGGCCGTCGCACGGAAAGCAGGGAACATGACGGAAACCGCCCCTCCACCCGAGGACCTGGTGAGGGCCGTCCGAGCGGTCGGCATCACCGACGAACGCCTGCTGGAGGCCGTACGGGCGACGCCCCGGGCGGCGTTCGTCCCCGCCGGCCACCGCACGCGGGCCTATGCGGACGCGCCCGTTCCGATCGGGCACGAACAGGTGACCACGCAGCCCTCGCTGTCGGCCACGATGATCGAAGGCCTCGACCTGAGCGGGGACGAGCACGTCCTGGAGATCGGCACCGGCCTGGGCTTCCAGACCGCGCTGCTGGCCCGGCTGGCCGCCGACGTCGTGACCATCGAGCTGTGGCCGGACCTCTCGCGGCAGGCCGGGAGCAACCTCGCCCGGCAGGGCATCCGGAACGTCGAGCTGCGCGTCGGGGACGGCAGCGGCGGCGTGCCGGAGCGCGCCCCCTACGACGCGATCATCGTGTCCGCCGCCTTCCCGGAGGTCGCCGCACCGCTGGCCGGGCAACTGCGCGTCGGCGGCCGCCTCGTCCAGCCCATCGGGCCGGGCGGCCGGGACCGGGTCGTGGCCTTCCGGCGCACCGCGACGGGCCTGGAACGCCGAGGGGTCCTCACGCCCGCGCGCTTCGTCCGCCTGCGCGGACGGTACGGCTTTCCCGCCTGAGTCGTAGCATGGCTCGTCGCCGGAGATCATCCTTCCCGGCCCGAGCTCGTCCCAGTGGACCCGAACGACGGCGGTGCATCGCGCTGACAGGAACGCACAACATGACCATGCCGCAGGCGCGGGGCGCCGTCGTCGCCGCGGTGGACGCCACCTCCGGCGCCGGACCGGTGCTGGCCTGGGCGGCCGACGAGGCGGCGCTGCGCGGCTTGCCGCTGCACATGGTGCTCGCCGTCGACGAGTCCGCGCCGGAGAGCGGCCGCGCCGAGTCCGGTCCGGCACCGGCGCCGGGCGGCCCGGCGGCGGGCGCCGCGGTCGCGGCGCTGCTGGAGGACGCGCGGCAGGCCGCCGTCGCCCGGCATCCGGGACTCACCGTGGTGTGCGAGCCCGCCGACGGCTCCGCGGTGGACGCGTTGCGGGCGCTCGCGCCGGGAAGCGCCATGGTGGTGATCGGCTCGCGGCACCACGGCGTCGTACGGGATCTGGTCGGCCGCGACTCGCTGGGTCCGTCGCTGGTCGCGCAGGCGGCGTGCCCGGTCGTCGTGGTGGGCGGGCCGGAGTCCGTCCCCCACGCTCCGCCGCGGATCGTGGTGGGCGTGGACGGTTCGGGCGTGTCGAGGGAGGCGGTGCGGTTCGCCTTCGAGGAGGCCGCCTTCCGCGACGCCCGGCTGGTCGCGGTCGCCGCCTGGGAGCCGCAGTACCTCCGCGATCTGGCTCTGGAGGACGCCGAGGACGAGGTGCGGCGGGTGCTGGCGGAGTCGACGGCGGGCTGGCGGGAGAAGTACCCGGACGTCGAGCTCCGGCACGAGGTGGTCCGCGGCCACCCGGCGGGTGTGCTCGGTGACGCGGCCCAGGGGGCTGTGCAACTGGTCGTGGGCAGCCGGGGCCTCGGCGGATTCTCCGGTCTGCTGCTCGGCTCGGTCAGCCGGTCGCTGATGCGCCGTGCGACCTGCCCGGTCGTCGTCGTCCCGCACCGTGCCGGGGAGGGCGTGGTCTGACTCGGGTGCGCATCCGTTCTGCGCCGGGGTGAGGATGGAAGTGCGGCGTGCAGGCGTCGCCCGCCGTGTTCCTCCGGGGGGACGAGGAGGTCGCATCGTGTTCTATCTGGATCGTCGTGACGCCGGCCGGCGGCTGGCCGCCCGGCTGGCCCACCTCAAGGGCACCGAGGTGGTGGTGCTGGGCCTGCCCCGGGGCGGGGTCCCGGTCGCAGCGGAGGTGGCCGGGGCGCTCGGCGCGCCGCTGGACGTGTGCCTGGTGCGCAAGCTGGGCGTGCCGTTCCAGCCGGAGCTGGGAATGGGAGCGATCGGCGAGGGCGGCGTACGCGTGATCAACGATGACGTGGTGCGCATGGGGAGGGTCACCGCCGAAGATCTGGCCCGGGTCGAGGCCCGGGAGCGGGAGGTGCTGCAGAGCCGTGCCCGGCACTACCGGGGCGGACGGGAGTCGGCCGACCTCCGGGGCCGCACGGTGGTGGTGGTCGACGACGGGGTCGCCACCGGGTCGACGGCGCGCGCGGCCTGCCGGATCGCACGCGCCCGCGGGGCCGCGCGGATCGTGCTGGCGGTCCCCGTGGCGCCGCACGACTGGACCGCCCGGCTGGGCGGCGACGCCGACGAGCTGGTGTGCCCGTACACCCCCAGGAGCTTCTTCGCGATCGGCGAGTTCTACGCCGACTTCTCCCAGACCGACGACGACGAGGTCGTCGCCTGCCTGGAAGAGGCGGTCGACCACCCGGTGAGCACGCGCCGCACCGAGCCGCATCACGCCCTGCCCGAAGACCGGGAGGCGGACGTCCAGGCCGGCGGGGCGGTGCTGCGCGGGCAGCTGACGGTGCCCGACGGCGCGAGCGGGGTGGTGCTGTTCGCGCACGGCAGCGGCAGCAGCCGGCACAGCCCGCGCAACCGGTTCGTCGCGGCCGGGCTGAACCGGGCCGGGCTGGGCACCCTGCTGTTCGACCTGCTCACCGAGCAGGAGGAGATCAACCGGGCCAACGTCTTCGACACCGGCCTGCTGGCGCAGCGTCTGGCGGACGCCACCGGCTGGCTGCGCGGGCAGCCCGAGTGCGAGGGCCTGGCCATCGGCTACTTCGGGGCCAGCACCGGCGCCGCCGCCGCGTTGTGGGCGGCCGGTCAGCCCGGCGCGCGGGTCGCGGCGGTCGTTTCCCGGGGCGGCAGGCCCGACCTGGCCGGGCCGCGGCTGCCCGCGGTGACGGCGCCCACGCTGCTCATCGTCGGAGGCCACGACGAGCTGGTCCTCGACCTGAACCGCGACGCGCAGTCCCGGCTGCACTGCGAGAACCGGCTCGCGGTCGTCCCCGGCGCCACTCACCTCTTCGAGGAACCGGGAGCTCTGGAGAAGGTCACCGAACTGGCCCGTGACTGGTTCGCCGACCACATGGTTCCGGTCACCCACGCGGCGACCCGGTCCTGAGATCGGCGCAGCCGACGCACTCCTTGCCCAGGGGGCCGTCCTCGACCCCTTTCCCAGGGGGGCCGTCCCCGACCGTTCCGGCGAACGACGGCGCCTGCTGCCGCGGAACGGACAGCGCCCGCGGCCGCGGAACGGGGCGACCCGTCCGCGACCGCGGGCGTCGGTGTGTCTCAGGCCTGGTTGATCTCGATGTGCTTGGACCTGGCCCCCTGGGACTTGGGGACGACGACCGTCAGCACCCCGTCGGCCAGCGTCGCGGTGACCTCCTCCTCCTTGACGTCGGCCGGCAGCAGAACCCGGTACTCGAAGCGTCCCGAGCGCCGGGTGCTGCGCCGCAGCACACCTTCACGCTCCTGCTCCCGGTACTCGCCGGCGATGCACAGTTCCCGCTCGCCGAGTTCGACGTCGATGTCGTCACGCTCGATGCCGGGCAGTTCCGCCTCGACGAAGTAGGCGTCGTCGGTTTCCCGCAGATCGGCCGGCGGGGAGAAGACGGTGGCGGCGGGCGCGGCGCCGGCGGCCTCCAGGAAGCGGTTCATCCGCTCGAAGAGGTCACCGAACTCGGCGGCGATCGGCTCGCTCCAGCCCACGGTGGGGAAGGGGCGTTCCAGGAGCCGGCCATGCTGGTGGTGTACGGGCAGGGTCATCGCGGTTCACCTCCGCGAAACGGCGGCAATCGGGTCAACTCCATGCTGCGCGTCTCCACCGCGCCGGGCGACTCGGACACCGCGCCGCCCCGCGGCCTCCCGCGCCGGCGGTCAGCCCGCGGGCTGGAGGAACAGCGCGCGGACGTCGTGCGGGAGTTGTTCCAGTACCGCCTCCAGGTGCCCGGTGGAGACGTGCCCCCGCACCACGGCCGTGACCGCGGGAACGATCCGGGGCACGTCCTCGGCGGCGACCTTCGCCTCCTGGACGAAGCGGTTGACGTAGCCCTCGCGGTCGTACTTGATCGGCACGATGCTGGGGTCCCAGCCGTCGTAGTAGGCGCCCCGCAGCAGTTCCGGGAGCTGGGCGGCGAAGTGGGCGGCGACATCGACGGTGACCCGGTCGCGGAGCGTGTGCAGCCAGGTGCGCAGCACCCGGTGGGCGAGATGGCGGTCCTCGGTTCCCAGCGCTTCCGACACCGCTTTCAGCCAGATGTTCGCGGTGTGGATGGCGTGCTCGAAGTCGGGATGGTGAGTGGCGGGCATGGTCTTCCCTTCCGGTCTGTCCATGGCTGCCGTGCGCCGGTCGGTACGGCGGCGCCCGCACGTGGGGACGCCGTCAGGTCCGGACGCCGTCAGGTCCGGACGCCTTCGGGTTCGGACGCCTTCGGGTTCGGAAGCCTTCGGGTGGTGACGCCTTCGCGTGGGCAGCGGTCGGCGCGGTCGGCAGTCGGCTCGTTCAGGAGTGGCGGGGTACGGCGGCCCCTGTCCGGCGGCGCCGCGACGCGCGGCAGGGGGCCCGCTCGGCGGCCGCTCTTCCCCGCCCCATGGGCTCCATGCTAGGTCGGAGCCGACCGGTCGGCAGCCGCAGCGCCGCACGGCAGTCGACGCGTTCCCCGGCGCTGCCGGCCGATCCGATCCGGTCGCGTCACGCGTCACGCTTCGTGGGAAACGTGCCCGCGCGCGGTGTGTTCGCCCACGAATTCGAGGTGGGCCTCGGGTCCGGGGAAGAAGACGGTCTCCCGGCCGTCGTCCGTCCAGCGCACGACGTACGGCGGTGTGCCGTCCGGATGCTCGAGGCGCACGATCTGTCCCCGGCGGCGCTGCCCGCCCAGATGCAGGGACTCCACCACGATCCAGTCTCCGACGTGTGCGCGCATGGGGTGCTCCCTCCGCCTGTTGTCCGTCTCTCCGACGCCGTCGGCGCCGGGAGAGCGCGTGTCAGGGGTGTCGAACGGCTCACCCTCTTCCGGGGCCGCCGTCGGCGCCCGGAACCGGCACGCCCACTTTCCAGCGTACGCGGGCACACCCTGCCCCGCCCGGGCCCGGACGACCGCTCCGGGCCGCCCGCTCCGGGCTGCCCACGCGCCGGACGGCCGCGCGGCCGCCACCACCGGCCGCCCGCTCCGGCCAGGGCCTCAGCCCTTGAGCACGCCCAGCGGCACCAGGCGCGCGACCAGCCGGCCCAGGCCGTTGTGCTCGCCCGCCCGGACGACCGCGTCGACGTCCTTGTACGCCTCGGGCGCCTCCTCGGCGACGCTGCGCCAGGAGGCCGGGCGGATCGCGACCCCCGCACCGGCCAGCTCGCCGCGCAACTGCCGGACGGTGACCTCGCGCACCGCGCGATGCCGGCTCCAGAGGCGGCCCGCGCCGTGGCAGCAGGAGTCGAACGCGTCGTTGCCGGGCACGCCGGTCATGACGTACGAGGCGGTGCCCATCGTGCCGGGCACGAACACCGGCTGGCCGAAGGGGCGCAGGGCCTCGGGCAGGGCGGGGTGGCCCGGCGGAAGGGCGCGAGTGGCGCCCTTGCGGTGCACGCACAGCGGCCGCCGCCCCCCGTCGGCAGGGTGGGTCTCCAGCTCGGCCAGGTTGTGCGAGACGTCGTAGATCAGGTCCAGGCCCTCGCCGGTGACCTCGCGGAACACCTTGCGGGCGGCGTCGGCCAGCAGGTGGCGGTTGGCCCGGGCGTAGTTGGCGGCCGCGGCCATCGCGCCCAGGTAGGCGCGGCCCTCGGCCGAGTCCACGGGCGCGCAGGCCAGCTGCGGATCGGGCACCTCGATGCCGTGGCGGCGCATCACCGCGTCCATGGTCCGTACGTGGTCGGCGCAGATCTGGTGGCCCAGCCCGCGCGAGCCGCAGTGGATCATCACGTACACCTGGCCCGGGCGCAGCTCGAAGGCCCGCGCGCACGCCTCGTCGTACACCGCGTCCACGGTCTGGATCTCCAGGAAGTGATTGGCCGAGCCCAGGCTGCCCAGCTGCCCGGCGCCGCGCTCCAGGGCGCGCTCGCCGACCTGGGTGACATCGGCGTCGTCCACGGCGCCGCGGTCCTCGCACCGCTCCAGGTCGCGCCGCACGCCGTGGCCCCGCTCGACCGCGTACCGGGCGCCGCCGCGCAGCACCTCGTGCAACTGGGTCCGGCCGGCCGGCTGCCACAGGCCCCCGCGGCCGAGGCCGCGCGGGACGACCGGGTCCAGCCGGTCCATCAGGTCGGGCAGCCGGGGCAGCAGGACGGAGCGGCTCACGCCCGCGGCGAGCAGGCGCACCCCGCAGGAGATGTCGAAGCCCACTCCGCCGGGCGAGACGACGCCGCCGGAGGCGATGTCGGTGGCGGCCACACCGCCGATCGGGAAGCCGTAGCCCCAGTGGATGTCGGGCATGGCGTACGAGGCACGCACGATGCCGGGGAGCGTGGCCACGTTGGCGACCTGCTGCAACGCCTGGTCATGGGGTTCGGCGGGCAGCAGCTCGCGCGGGGCGCAGACGACGCCGGGGACCCGCATGGCGCCGGTCCGTTCGATCCGGAACCGCCAGGGGCCCTCCGCGGTCAGTTGGATGTCCATGTCGGTGCCGTTCCTCGGCGTTTCGCCCCGGCGCCGGACACCGGGACGGGCGTCACACATCCAACGTCACACGGCAGGCCCACCCGTGCGACCCCTGGGCCAGCGAGAGCCCGTGCAGGGCGACCGCCTTGGGCACGGCCCCGGTCTGCGTGGCCGCCCGGCTGTCGATCATCGTGAAACGCACGCGCACACCGCTCCGGGCCGGTACGACGACGACCTCCGCGGGAAGCTCACCCGCCGCGTCCATGCGGTAGACGACCTCCTCCAGCACGGCGGCCAGCACGTGCGCGTCGTCCTCGGCCGACACCGCGCACTCCCGGGTGACGCCGGGGGCGGCGGCGGGCAGGTCGGCGAAACTGCCCACCACGCCGCGCACCGCCTCGGCGATGCACTCCTCGCGGGTCGGCGCCCACGCCTCCACGCGCAGATCGCCGGTGTGCGGAAGGCTCCGGTGGCCGCGCGATGACGGCTCGGGCTCGGCAGGGGGCACCGGACGTCCTCCCCGGCACGGTCGACGGTGCGGACACGTCCGTCGTTCCGCGGGCGCGTCCGTCGTTGGTGCGGACACGTCCGTTGTATCGGCATACTCCCCACAGCGCGCGCCGGGACGGCACCGGTCCGGGAGGCGGCGCCGGTCCGCCCGGCCCTCAGGGCGCGGAGCCCGGGCGGTCGCCGCGGCTCGGCGCGCGGCTGCACCAGCCGATGACCGCCGCGTTCACCAGCGCTCCGAAGACGACGGCGGCGACGAGCATCCCGGCGCCGTCCGGGAGGACGAGCAGCACCAGACTCGCCGGGGCGGTGGCGAAGAGGGGGATGACGGCCGCCATGGACTCACCCGAGTCGTCGGTCACGCTCACCGCGAACGCCCACACCAGCAGGGCGGCACAGCCGAGGAGGCAGACGCGGCCGACGACGCCGAAGGCGTCGCGCGGCCGACGCCCACCCTGGGTCGCAGGGTCTCGCCCTCGCCTCGGCCCCCACGGAGCCGACCTTGGAGAACGGCTCCGTCCGCTACGCGGCCCCGTCCGACGACGACGCGAGCCCGTTCCGCTGCACCGTGACGTCAGCGACGTCTCCGGCTTGCGGGGTCTGAAGGTCCTTGCCCGGTCCGCCAGTTCGAAGCTCGACCCGACCGAGGCGGCGCTGCGCTCGGCGGAGAGCGCCAGGTGCCGGAAGCTCTCGGACGAGGTCCCACGCCGCCCGCTTCGACATCGCGCGGTGACTCCCGTGCCGGGCCGGTACTTGAGCGCCGTCGGCTACAGGTCCCCGGTGCTGAGCCCGACTTCAGGCTTCTTGTGGTGATTCGTCGGACATGACGAGAACGAGTACCCCGGGGTCGACGACCCGGCCGTCATCACCGGGTGACCGGCCGTCATCGCGGAGTAAAGGGTGATGAATGGGGTGCGGGCGGGGCTGGCCAGGTGCCGGTACGGACGGGATAGTGTGCCCCGGTGACCACGCATTCGAACACTCCTGCAGGCTGGTATCCGGATCCGCACGGAGCGCCCCGGACGCTCCGTTACTGGGACGGCGCCCAGTGGACCCAGCACACCAGCCCGGACCCGGGCGCCCAACAGGCCCCGGCCGCCCAGCAGGTGCTCCAGCAGGCGCCACACCAGGTGCCCCAGCAGGCAGCGGGTCCCGACCCCCGCGTACAGCGTCAGGTGCAGCAGCAGGCCGGGGTCGCCGCGGGCGGCCCCGGCGGCGGCACCCTGTTCACCGAGCCGGTCCTGGTGGTCAACCAGAAGGCCAAGCTGATCGAACTGACCAACGAGTACAAGGTCATGGATCAGAACGGCAACCAGATCGGCTCGGTCACCCAGGTGGGACAGAGCGCGCTGAAGAAGGTCCTGCGCTTCGTCTCCAGCCTCGACCAGTTCATGACCCACAAGCTGGAGATCCGCGACGCCTACGGACAGCCGCAGCTGCTGCTGACCCGGCCCGCGAAGTTCTTCAAGTCGCGGGTGATCGTGTCGCGTCCGGACGGCTCGCCGGTCGGTGAGATCGTCCAGCAGAACATGATCGGCAAGATCAATTTCGCCATGAACGTGAACGGCCAGAAGGTCGGCGCGATCAAGGCGGAGAACTGGCGCGCCTGGAACTTCGCGATCGTCGACCACGCGGACAACGAGGTCGCCCGGATCACCAAGACCTGGGAGGGCCTCGCCAAGACGATGTTCACGACCGCGGACAACTACGTCCTGCAGATCCACTACCAGCTGCCCGAGCCGCTGCTGAGCCTCGTCGTCGCGACGGCGCTCACCGTCGACACGGCGCTCAAGCAGGACTCGCGCGGTTTCGGCTGAGCCCGGTACGACCGTCCGGGCGGCGCCGTGCGGGCTTCCTCCGCACGGCTCGGTGAGGGGCTCCTCCGTACGGTGCGGTGAGGGGCTTCCTCCGCACGGCGTGGTGAGGGGCTTCTCCGCCGGGCGCCGCACCAGGCGGACACGCTCCCGGACGGACGGCCGTGCGGCACCGTGGCGGTGACGGGCGATGCCCGGCACCACGACGGCCTTCGCCCCGGTCGGGGCAGCTTCGCGCGGGCGGCCGGGGCTTTCCGGCCGAGGCAGGCACAGCCGTCACAGGGGTGTGAGGTGCCCTCGTCCCGGTTGCCGGGGGACCAGTGCCGGTTCCACCGAGGCGGTCTCCGGCTGCAGTGCGAGCACCGCGGCGACCGGGTGGTCGTCATCGGCTGCCTCGGGTGTCGCCCGGCTGAGCAGCAGCACGCCCCAGGACGCGAGGCCCGCTCCCGCCAGGGCGAGGAGCACGCCCGCCGGGCCGGCCCGCAGCCGCTCGCCGAGCAGGAGGAGCCCGATCACCGCGGCGGCCACCGGGTTGGCCAGCGTCACCACGGCGAGCGGGGCGCCCAGGCCGCCCCGGTATGCGGTCTGCGACAGCAGCAGTCCGCCCGTCGCGAACGCCGCCACCAGCAGCGCCACCCCGACCGCCTGCCAGACCGGCAGCGCGCCGGACCCGCCGGCCGCGGCCACCGTCACGGTCTGGGTGAGCGCCGAGGCCACCCCGGAGGCGAAGCCGGACGCGGTCGCGTGCCGCAGGCCGGGCCGGGCGCCGGGCCGGGCCAGCAGACCTGTCAGCGCCGCCGTCGTCCCCGCCACCGCCAGCGCCTCCGGCAGGCTCAGCACGTCGTCGGGCGCGGGCCCGGACGCCACGACGAGGATGGCCCCGAGGCCCGCCAGCGTGCAGGCGGTGCCCCGCCACTCCGCCGCGCTGACCCGCCGCCCGGCGATCCGCGCGCCGAGGGGCACCGCCGCGACCAGGGTGAGCGCACCGAGCGGCTGCACCACGGTCAGCGGGCCGTACCGCAGGGCGACGACGTGCAGCAGCGCCCCGGCGCCGTTGAGCGCGACCGAGCACCACCAGGCGCCCGAGCCCAGGAGCCGCAGGGCACCTGACCCGGAGCGGCGGGAGGCCAGCCGTTCCTGGGCCACCGCGGCGGACGCGTAGGCGACGGCGGAGACCAGCGACAGCAGGAGGGCGAGGACGGCGGCGCTCATCGGCCCGCTCCGACCAGGGGGGCGTCCTCGGGGTCTTTGGAGTCCTCGAACGAGTCCTCGGGGTCCTTGGAGTCCTCGAACTCGCTGACGTCCTCGGTGCTACCGGCGCCCCCGGCGGCGGATGCCTGGGCCGGTACGGGCCTCGCGCGCCCGTCGTCGGCGGTCGTCGCCGTCCGGTGCGGCGGACGGATGGCCGCGAGGGCGACGCCGAGCAGCGCCGTCGCCGCGAGCGCGTCCAGCCAGTAGTGGTTCGCCGTGCCGACGATCACCAGCAGCGTCACCAGCGGATGCAGCAGCCACAGCCATCGCAGGCGTGACCGGGTCACCAGGATCAGGCCGACCGCCACCATCAGGGCCCAGCCGAAGTGCAGCGACGGCATCGCCGCGAACTGGTTCGACAGGTGGTCGGTGCGCGGCGGCCCGTACACCGAGGGCCCGTACACGTGCCCGGTGTCGACCAGGCCGGTCGCCGCGAGCATGCGCGGCGGGGCGAGCGGAAACCCGAGGTGCAGCACCAGGGCCGCCGCGGTGACCGCGGCCAGGACGCGGCGGGCCCAGACGTAGTGCGCCGGACGCCGCAGGTAGAGCCAGACCAGGAAGGCCGCGGTGGCGGGGAAGTGGACGGTCGCGTAGTAGGTGTTCGCGATCTGGGGGAGGCCGTCGCCGTGCAGCAGCAGGGACTGGACGGCGCCCTCGCCGGGCAGCTGGACCGCCCGCTCCAGGTCCCACACGCGGTCCGCGTTGCGGTAGGCCTCGGCCGTGTGACCGGCCGCCAGTTGCCGGCCGGCCTTGTAGACGAGGAAGAGCCCCGCGACGAGCAGGATCTCGCGGACGAGCGGCGGGCGCGTCACGGCCGCCGGCGCCACCTGTGCAGGCTCGGTGCGCGCATCCATCCCCCGGCCCCTTCGCTGACGTGGTGTGTGTGCTGCTTGCGAGAGGAGACTCGGCTCATGGCCGGGACTCATCAGTGCGTCATCGGGACGCCCACGTATCGATACGGCAGTGTACCGATACGTTGGTGTACCGATACGGCAGTGTACCGATACGCGGGTGTACCGGTACACTGGCGTATCGATAGACATACGCCACACCGGACCGCGGTATTCCCCGCCGCCGGACACGAGCGAGGAGACGAGAGATGACGTCGCAGGCCGCGGAGGGACCGGAGTCGGTCACCGCCTCGCGCCGCTCCAAGATCACGCCGGAGCGTGAGCGGGAGTTCTACGACGCCGTCCTCGAGCAGATCCGCGAGTGCGGGTACGACGCCGTGACCATGGAGGGCATCGCCGCGACCACCCGCTGCAGCAAGTCCACGCTCTACCGGCAGTGGAAGACCAAGCCGCAGTTCGTCGCGGCGGCGCTGCGCGCGTCCCGCAAGGTGCGCTTCGCCGGCATCGACTCCGGCTCGCTCGCCGAGGACCTGCGGCTGGCCGCGCGGGCCGCGGGGGACTGGACGGGCAAGGACACCCGGCTGCTCCAGGCGCTCGGCCACGCCGTCACGCAGGACCGGGAACTGCAGCGGGCGCTGCGCGAGGCGCTGGTCGACCCGGAGATCACCGCGCTCAGGAACATCCTGCGGCGCGGCGTCGACCGGGGCGAGATCGCCGCCGACCACCCGGCGCTGGAGTTCGTGCCGACGCAGATCTTCGGTGTCCTGCGCGTCCGCCCGGTCCTGGAGGGCAAGTACGCCGACCCGGACTACCTGGTGCGGTTCGTGGAGGCCGCCGTGCTGCCGGCGCTGGGACTGACCTGAGACCCAGGCCGCCGTCCGTGGGATGACAGGACGGTGGCCTGCTCGCGCCGCACCGTGGGGACGGGGGCGGCGCGCACCCCCCGGCCGGGTGGGGTTCCTCTTGAGCGGAGAGGCGCCCCACCCGGCTGATCCCCGGCTCAGACGTTCTGGCCGTTGCCGCTGCCGGTCGACACCTCGATGCCCTTGGTGATGTCGTCGATGACGGACTGCTTCTCGCCGACGTCCACACCGAAGCGGACCACGACGATCCGGGAGGGGTTCGCGGGCGACGGGAACGCGAGCGACTCGACGTAGCCGTCGGCGCCCTTGCTGGTGACCGCCTTCCAGCGGACCAGGTAGCCCTTCTGCCCGGCCACGGTGACGGCCTTGGACGCCAGCACGTCGTGCGCGGTGATCGAGCCGTAGCTCTTGCCGCCGTAGGACTCCTCGGCGTTCTTCTCGATGTCGGCCTTCGCGACCGCCTCGGCCGTGCTGCCCGCGGTGCCGAGCGCCTCGGCCGGCGCCGAGTAGGCGCCGCCCTTGGTGCAGGTCGCGGAGGTGTCGCCGGGGCACTTGTAGGAGTCGTTGGACGTCACCTGCGCGCCCGCGGTGATCTGCTGGCCGTACCAGCCGTCCGGGATCGGGATGCTGATGCCGCTGATCGCGTCGGTCACCGACCCGCTCTCGATCTTCGGCGCCTCGGACTGTCCAGGTCCGGGCGACTCGGACCCGCCCGAACCGCCGGACCCGCCGGGACCACCGGGGCCGCCCGGGCCTTCCTGGCCGCCGGGACCGCCCTGGCCGCCCGGCCCCTGCGCCGCGCCGGCGCCGGTGCCGCCCGAGTCGCCGCCGTCGGACAGCGCGTACACGCCCACGCCTATGCTCGCGAGGACCACCACGGCGACCGCGACGGCTATGCCCGTGCGCGCGCCGCGCCGCGGGGCGGCCGGAGGCTGGGCGGGATAACCCGGGTAGCCCGGTTGGCTCGGGTAGCCCGGTTGGGCCGGGTAGCCCGGTTGGGCCGGGTAGCCCGGTTGGCCCTGATACCCGGGGTAGCCGGGATACACGGGATATGCGGGCCGGCCGGGCTGGCCGGGAAGGGCCGCCTGAGTGGCCGGATGCGCCCCGCCCGCGGGATCCTGCGCCGGGGGACCCCATACGGCGGCCGTGCCCGCGGGGCGGGTCCGGTCCGTCCATGCCTTGCCGTCCCACCAGCGCTCGCTGGCGGGACCCTCACTTGTCTGCCCGGGATCGGGGTACCACCCGGGAGGAGTCACCTGCGTCATGCCCCCACCGTATGAGGCGTCGGTGAAAGGGGGATGAGAGGATCCGCCCTCCGGACGGTTCCGCCGCGTTCGCGGCGTCGGCGAGGACGTCGGGCCGGGTCCCAGGGGCGTGTTCCGGCCACCTGGACGCACGCCGCCGCGGACGGCGCGGAGGCGAACCTCGGCCGTCCGGCCGACGACCGCGCCCGCGTCCGTGGCCCGTCCGGCCGCGTGTGCGTCCGCCTCCGTGGCCGTCCGGCCGTGTGTGCGTCCGCCTCCGTGGCCGTCCGGCCGTGTGTGCGTCCGCCTCCGTGGCCGTCCGGACTGGTGTGCGTCAGCGGCCCGTCCGGCCGGGCGCCCGCGTCCGTGGCCCGTCCGGCAGGCGCCCGCGCCCGCGGCCCGCCCCGGGCGCGGGTGACGCCGTACGGCCCGGGCAATGGGTGAGTGACTGTCAGGGAAACCGCGGGCAAAGGCCGTTGGGTGTCCCACGCCGCCCGCCTCCACCTCTCGTGGGCCGTCCTGGCAACATCCGGCCGGACCGGTCTCCGGTTCGGCATGCGGACGGCTACTCTCGGGTTCAGTACGTCGTCCGGGCGACTCGGGGAGGTAGCGGGATGACGGAGGGCCGGCCCCCAGAGGCCGCCTCGGCTTCCCTGTGGGAGCGCGAAGAGGAGGTCGCCGCCGTCACGCGGGCGATCGACACCCTCTGCGCCGACGAGTCGTCCGCGGGCAGCCTCCTGGTGATCAGGGGCGAGGCCGGCTTCGGCAAGACCGCCCTGCTCGCCGAGGCCCGCCGCATCGCCGAACAGCGTCGCTGCACGGTGTGGGCGGCCCGCGGCGGCGAGACCCTCGGCTCCGTCCCCTACAACGTCGTACGGCAGTTGCTGCAGCCCGCGCTGGTGTCGCTGATGCCCGAGGAGGCCCACGAGTACCTCGGCGACTGGTACGACGTCGCGGCCCCCGCGCTCGGGATGGCGGAACCCGGCGAGCACCAGGCCGACCCGCAGGGCGTGTGCGACGGCCTGGTCGCCGCGGTGCGCCGGCTCGCCCGGCGCCACTGGCCGCTCGTGCTGCTGATCGACGACGCGCACTGGGCCGACGAGGAGACGCTGCGCTGGCTCGCCGCGTTCGCCGAACGCCTCGACGACCTGTCCGTGCTGGTCGTCGTCGCCCGCCGCCCCGGCGTGACCGGCGGCGCGAGCGCCCGCCACCTCGACGCCGTCGCCGCCGCGGCGGACCACCCCGTCACCACCCTGAGGGCGCTCACCCCGGACGCCACCGCGGGGCTCACCCGCGCCACACTGGGCAGCCACGCCGACGACCCGTTCTGCCGCGAGGTGTGGGCGGTCACCGGCGGCAACCCCTACGAGACCGTCGAACTCCTCGCCAAGGTGCAGGACAGCGAGCTGGAGCCGACCGAGAACGCGGCGGCCGAACTGCGCGCCCTGAACCGCACCTCGCGCGGCGGCGGCCTCGTCGCCCGCCTCGAAGGGCTCGGCATCGACGCCACCCGGTTCGCCTGGGCGGCCGCGATCCTCGGCACCGGCATCTCCGTCGACCTGGTCGCCCGCCTCGCCACCCTGAACCGCGAGGACGCGCTGCGCTGCGCCGAACTGCTGCGCGGCGCCCGCATCCTGACCGGGACCGACCCCGCCGATCCACAGGCCGACGCCGGCGAACTGGAGTTCGTCCACCCGCTGATAGCGAGCGCCGTCTACCAGTCCATCCCCGACGCCCTGCGCACCGCCATGCACGGCATCGCCGCCCAGGTCGTCACCGACTCCGGGCTGGGCCCCGCCGCGGCGTCCCGTCACCTCCTCCTGGTGCACCCGGACGACGACCAGGAACTCGTCGAGCAGTTGCGCGAGGCCGCTCACGAACACCTCGCCGTCGGCGCCCCCGACGCCGCCCGCCGCTGCCTCGAGCGCGCCCTGCGGGAGCCGCCCGCCCCCGCCGTCCACGCGCGCGTGCTGTACGAACTCGGCTGCGCCACCCTGCTGACCGCGCCCGCCAGGACCGTCGAGCACCTGCGGTCCGCGCTCGCCCTGCCGGGACTGGAGGGCGACGCGCGCGTCGACGCCGTCTGCCGGCTCTCCCAGGCCATGCTCCACAACGGCCAGCTGGACGAGGCCGTTCGCACCGTCGAGGCCGAGGCCGCCCGGCACCCGGAGGGCCCCGCCAGGACCCGGCTGCAGGCCGTGCAGTACATGTGGGAGGGCGTCCACGCGGGCGAGGCGGGCCCGCCCGGCCGCTCCGCGCGCCTCGCCGCGCTCGCCCGGGGCTGCGCCGGCCGCAACAACTCCGAACGCGCCGTGCTGATGCTGCGCGGCTTCGACGCCCTGCTCCAGGGCGAGAACGCCGAGGAGGTCGTCGGCCTGTGCGACCGCTCCCTGGTCAACGGCCGCCTCGCCCCGGGACTCGGCTGGACCGACACCGAGTGGGGCGTCGAGCCGCTGCTGATGCTCGCCAGCTCCTACGCCTACACCGACCGCCTGGACCGCGCCGAGAGTCTCTGCAACGAAGCGGTGCGCGCCTACGAGTCGGCCGGCTGGAGCGGCGGCCACCTGGCCCTCGCCCACGCCCACCTCGGACTCGGGTACCGCAGGCGCGGCCGGCTCCGCGAGGCCGAGGCGTCCCTGCGCGAGTCGCTGCGCCTGGCCGAACGCGTCGGCCGCGGCCTGCCGCTGTACTGGAACGCGACCTGCAACCTCGTCGACGTCCTGCTCGCCCGCGGCCATGTCGACGAGGCCTGGGCGGTCGCCGAGCGGCACGGTTTCGCGCCGCCCTACCCGTCCACCGTCGTGATGCCCGACCCGCGGTCGGTGCGCGGCCGGCTGCTGCTGGCCGTCGGCCGCGTCAAGGACGGTGTCAACGAGTTGGAGGAGGCCGAGAAGGCGGCCGCCGCGCGCGGCCACCACAACCCGGTGGCCGTCCCCTGGGCCCTCGACCTCGCCCGCGTCCTGGCCGCCGAGGACCCGGCACGGGCCGGGCGGCTCGTCGCCGACGCCCGCAGGCGGGCCGAGCGCTTCGGCACGGACACCGCCGTAGGAGAGGCCCTGCGCTGCGCCGCCGCGCTGGAGACCGGCCAGCCCGCGGTGCGGCTGGCCGCGCAGGCCGTCGCCTACCTGGAGGCCTCGCCCTGCCAGTACGAGCACGCCGCGGCCCGGGTCGAGCACGGCATCGCCGCCCGCTCGGCCGCCGAACTCGACCGGGGCCTGGCGCTGGCGCGTTCCTGCGGCGCGGACGGCCTGGCGGCCCGGGCACGCGAGGCGCTGCGCGCCGCCCGGGAACCGCGGTAGGCCACGAGGCGGCCGACGGCCGCCCGGCGACGACGGCCGCCCGCGCCCGCCAGGGCCGCAGACCGCCTGCCGCGCTCGCGCCGGGCCGACGGCCGGCGGCCGGCCGATCGGCCGATCGGCAGGTGGCGCCGATCGGCAGGTGGCGCCGGTCGGCTGCTCGTGCCCGCCGGGTCGCGGGCCGGACGCGCCCGGCGCCCCCGAGGTGCCCGGTGCACATCGTGAGCCCCGGTGCAGTCGGTGCATCCCCGGTGCACCCGATGTGCCGGTGCACCCGATGTGCCCGGTGCACCCGGCACCCCGGGTGTGCCCGCGTCGGCCGGGTTCCGTCGCGGTAGCCGCCCGTGCGCGGCTCCTGGGTCGCCGGGACCGGCCAGGTGCGGGTGGGCGGGACCGCCGGGGAGTGCAATGCAGCCGGCGCCCACGGTGAGCGCGGACTCGCCGTGGGCGGGGTGGTGAGCGCGGATCGGCTGTGGGGCGGGGGTGGTGAGCGCGGATCGGCTGTGGGGCGGGGGTGGTGAGCGCGGATCCGCCGTGGCGGGGCGGAGAGCCGGTCGGCAGGGCGGCGAGCCGGTCGGCGGGGCGGAGAGCCGGTCGGCAGGGCGGAAAGCCGGTCGGCGGGGCGGCGAGCCGGCCGGCGGGGTCACCCCTCTTTCCGCGGCGCCCCGTCCTCCTCGGCGAGTACGCGCCGGGCCGTCGCGAACGCCGAGTTCGCCGCCGGGACCCCGCAGTACACGGCCGTCTGCAGCAGCACCGCACCGATCTCCTCGGGCGTCAGCCCGTTGCGGCGCGCCGCCCGCACGTGCATGGCCAACTCGTCGTGGTGGCCGTGCGCGGCCAGCGCGGTGAGGGTGATCATGCTGCGCTCGCGGCGGCTGAGCGTCGGGTCGGTCCAGATCTCACCCCAGGCGTAGCGGGAGATGAAGTCCTGGAAGCGCGCGGTGAAGGGGGTCTGCCGGGCCTGCGCCCGGTCCACGTGCGCGTCGCCGAGCACCTCGCGCCGCACCTCCATGCCCCGCTTCGCACCCCCGCCGAAATGGGTGCGCAGGGCCGTGAGCACGGCCTCCGGGCGTTCGGCGGGCGCCAGGTGGGAGGCGCCCGGCAGTTCCACGAGCGTGGCGCCCGGCACCGCGTCCGCGATCTCCCGCAGATGGGCCGGGGGCGTCGCCGGGTCCTCCCGGCCGGCCACCAGCAGCGTGGGCGCGGAGATCCCGGCCAGCCGGTCGCGCAGGTCGTAGGCGGCCAGCGCGTCGCAGCAGGCGGCGTACGCCTCCGGGTCGGTGTTCCGGTGGTCGCGCACCAGCTCCGGCACGGTGAACCCGGGCGTGAACCAGCGGGCGTCGGCGCTCTCGACCAGCCAGTCCATGCCCTCCCGGCGGATCCGCTCGGCCCGCTCCTGCCAGGGCCCGGCGCCGTTGAAGTGGGCCGAGGAGCAGACGACGGCCAGCGAGGACACCCGCTCGGGACGGTGCACGGCGAGGTGCAGACCGACCGCGCCGCCCAGCGACACGCCCGCGTAGGCGAACCGTTCGACGCCGAGCGCGTCGGCGAGCGCGAGGACGAGGTCCGCGAGGTCGCCGACGGTGGCGCCGGGCCCGATCAGGCCGGCCGGCGAGCCGCCGTGTCCCGGCAGGTCCCAGCGGATCACCCGGTGGGTGACGGACAGCTCGGGCGCCACCTTGTCCCACAGGGCGCAGGAGGTGCCCAGCGAGGGCCCGAGCAGCAGCGGGGGAGCGGAAGCGGGCCCCTCGGCACGGTGGTTGAGGAGTGTGTCGGTCAACGTCGCTCCAGCGCACGGTCGGTGAGGGTCCCGGCGGAGCCGGTACAGCGGGTGGGGTCGGTCGCGTCGCCCAGGTCGAGGCCCTTCAACGCCGGTTCCTCGGAGAGGAGTTCGGCCAGCGGCCGGCCCTCGGTGCGGGTGCGCCGGGCCAGTTCGGTGAGCAGGGCCTTGGCGTGGGCGCGGCCCAGGACGTCGGCCAGTTCGGCCGACAGCCGCTCGGAGACGATCAGCCCGTGGGTGAGGTCCAGGTGCTCGCGCATCGCGTCCGCGTGCACCCTGAGTCCCTCGGCCAGTTCCGCGGCGTCGCGGGCGGCGCCGCCGACCAGCCGGAGCAGGTCCCTGAGCGGCTCCCACTCGGCGTGCCACGCCCCGGCGGGCCGCTCGTCCTCGGCGACCAGCGAGCCGTACAGGGTGGCCGCCAACTGCGGGGCGCGCCGGGCCGCGGCCACCACCAGGGTGGCGCGCACCGGGTTCGCCTTGTGCGGCATGGCGGACGAACCGCCGCCGCTGCCCTCGGCGACCTCGGCGATCTCGGTGCGCGAGAGGGTCAGCACGTCGGCGGCGGCCTTGCCCAGCGCCCCGGCCGTGAAGGCCAGGCACCCGGCCAGGTCGGCGACCGGGGTGCGCAGCGTGTGCCAGGGCAACAGGGGTGCCCGGAGCCCGAGTTCACGGGCGTACGCGGCGGGCAGCCCGGTGGGGTCGGCGGCCCCGTACGCCGTGAACGCCGCCAGGGTCCCCGCCGCGCCGCCGAGTTGCGCGGGCAGCGAGCCGCGTACGGCGGTGACGCGGTCGCGCGCGTCGAGCACCAGCGACCGCCACCCGGCCGCCTTCAGCCCGAACGTGGTCGGTACGGCGTGCTGGGTGAGCGTGCGTCCCGGCATCGCGGTGTCCCGGTGGGCGGCGGCGAGCCGGGCCAGCGCCCGCTCGGTGCGGCCGAGGTCGGCGAGGACCGGATCCAGGGCGCGCACGGCGACCAGCATCGTCGCCGTGTCCATGATGTCCTGGCTGGTGGCGCCCCGGTGGACGAAGTGCCCGTACTCCTCGCCGGCCGCCCGCGTCAGGTCGGCGGCCAGGGGGATGACCGGGTTGCCGCCGGCCCGGGCGCGTCCGGCGAGGGCGGCCACGTCGAAGCGGGCCGGGTCGGCCGCCCGCGTCACCGCGTCCGCCGCCTCGGCCGGGACGAGCCCGAGGGCGGCCTGCGCGCGGGTCAGCGCGGCCTCCGCGTCGAGCAGGGCCCGCAGGAACGCGCTGTCGCTCGTCGCGGACGCGGCGGGGGAGCCCGCCCACCCCGGGGCGAGCAGGCCGTCGGAACCGGCAGATGTCACTGGAACTCCAGGAAGACCGTCTCGCCCTCGCCCTGAAGGCGGATGTCGAAACGGTAGGTGCCGTTGCCCTCGTCCCGCGCGATCAGCGTGTCGCGGCGGCCGGTGTCCAGCCGGGACAGCAGCGGGTCGGCCGCCAGCGCCGCCGACGCCGCCTCGTCGCCCGGCAGGTAGCTCCGCGTGAACAGGTGCACGAGCAGGCCCCGCGCGAACACGCACACGCTCACGTACGGGGCGTTGCGCCCGCGCGCCCCGGGCCGCAGGGTGCGCGCGTACCAGTGGCCGTCGGCGTCGGTCTGGACGCGCCCGAACCCGGTGAACTCCACGCCGTTGCGGCCCAGGTGGCCGCCGGTGGCCGGGTCCCGCCGCATCGAGCCGTCGGTCGTCGGCAGGTTGCCCCGGGTGTCCGGTCCCCACAGCTCCACCAGGGCGTCCGGCAGTCCCCCGCCCTCGCCGTCGTACACGTGGCCGTGCAAGGTGACGGTGTCCGGGTGCCCCTGGGGCGCGACGTCCTCGCCGCCGCGGAAGGGCAGCGCGAACCCGTAGAAGGGCCCGACCGTGTGCGAGGGGGTGGGCAGCACGTGCTCCGGGCCGCTGGTGTCGATCTTCGTCATGCCGGTCGGCGTCCTTCTTCGATCCAGGTGGCGTTCGGGCCGTCCAGCACGATGTCCCAGTGGTAGCCGAGCGAGAACTCGGGGACGGACAGGCCGTGGTCGTACGTCGCGATCAGCCGCTGCCGCGCGGCGTCGTCGGTGACCGACTGCAGGATCGGGTCGTAGGGGAAGAGCGGGTCGCCGGGGAAGTACATCTGCGTCACGAGCCGTTGGGTGAACGCCGTGCCGAACAGCGAGAAGTGGATGTGGGCGGGCCGCCAGGCGTTGACGTGGTTGCGCCAGGGGTAGGGGCCGGGCCGGACGGTGGTGAAGCGGTAGCCGCCGTCGTCGTCGGTGAGCGTGCGGCCGACCCCGCTGAAGTTCGGGTCCAGCGGCGCGTCGTGCTGTTCGCGCTGGTGGGCGTAGCGGCCGGCCGAGTTGGCCTGCCAGATCTCGATGAGCTGGCCGCGCACCGGGCGGCCGTCGCGGTCCAGCAGCCGGCCGGAGACGGTGATGCGCTCGCCGACCGGCTCACCGGTGTGCCCGCGGGTGAGGTCGTTGTCGATGCCGGTGAGGTCGCGCTCACCGAAGGCGGGGGAGGACAGCTCCACCAGCTCCGGGTCCTCGGAGACGTCGATGGCGACCGGCGGCTGCTCGGGGTGGCGCAGCACGGAGGAGCGGTACGGGGCGTAGTCGCGGCGCGGGTGGTGCTCGACGGGGGCGCCGCCGGCGACGCGCTTCTCGTACGCGTCGTGCTCGGCGGCGATCTCGAGGTCGATGTCGTGCTGGGTCAGTGTCATGGGATCAGCGGCTTCCTTGACGTGCGGGCGACGACGGCGAGGCGGGTACCTGAGACCTACCCGTTCGGAAATAATCAGGGCACTGACTGATCGGTGAAGTTTCCTTCACGCTGCCATCGTCCGGTCCATGACGTCAATACCCGGGAAATTGTCGGGTCATAGGTGTGGGAGGCCGGGCGGACAGTCCGCTCGGTACCGGGTATCGTTCAGTGCACCAACGAATCCGAGCGTGCGTCAACGCATCGACCACGGGAGCGCGCATGGCCGCGGTGGACCTCACCACCCATCCCGGGCACTTGGCCCGGCGGCTGCAGCAGGCCCACTACCTGCTGTGGAACACGATGGTCTCGGAGGAGATCACCTCGCCGCAGTTCGCGGTCCTCAACACGCTCGTCGCCGAACCGGGCCTCGACCAGCGGACGGTGGGGGAGCGGGTGGGGCTCGACCGGTCCACGATCGCCGAGGTGATCAGCCGCCTCGGCCGCCGCGGGCTGCTCGACAAGGTGCGCGATCCGCAGGACGGCCGCCGCTTCCTGCTGAGCCTCACCGACGAGGGGCTGCGCACCCACCGCAAGCTGACCGTGCGCACCGCCCGGATGAACCAGGTCTTCCTGGCGCCGCTGTCCGCCGCCGAGCAGGGCGTCTTCTTCGAGCTCGTCCAGCGGGTCGCGGACGCGGCCGAGGGGCTGCGCAATCCGCCCGAGTCCCCGGCGCCGCGGGGCTGAGCCCCGGTGAGCCCGGGCCGATCAGGATCTCGCCGCGAACACCACCCACACCTGCCCCCGCGCGAATGAGACCCGCGAGCCGTCCGCGGCCGTGAACCGGGTGCCGTCGCCGGGCCGCTCGCGCGTCCAGTCGACGTCGTACACCCGCCCGTCGCGCAGCACCCGCGCCTTCCCGGAGCCCACCGTCTCGGTGTACGGCGTGTTGTTGCCGAGGACGTCGCGGAAGGCGGACGGGCGCACCTTCACGTACTGCACGACGACGGTGGCGGGCGCCACCCGCTCGCCCGCCGTCGTCACCGCGGGCGTCCCGTCCATCGACACCAGCCAGCGGTGCCGGCTCGCCGACCAGGTGAAGGTGAAGCGGGCGGCCGGGAAGCGCACGGTCCGCGAGGACTCCGGCCGGCCGCCCTCGGGGGCGGCGCCGTAGCGGAAGCCGGTCGTCAGCGCGCCCGGGCCCGGTGCGGCGGACAGCAGGCGGCCGGGGCGCAGGTAGAGGTTGTGCGGGGCGGCCCGGCCGGTGCCGCGGAAGTAGGCGTTCGGCGCGTCGTCGGGGGTCTTCGGCGTCAGCGGCGCCTTGTCGATCAGCGGCAGCAGCCTGTGCTGGGCTCCGGAGAACGCGAGCAGCGGGTCGTCGAACTGGCCGAGCAGCTCCAGATCGGACTCGCGGGCGCTGCGCACCGGCCCCACGACCTTCGGCAGTCTGCTCGCGTACACCGCCACCAAGCGGCTCAGTCCGCCCTCGACCTGCTCGGCGTAGACGATGTCGGCGGAGTCGAGGCCGGTGTGCGGCCGTGCCGCGGGCGCGTTGTCGATCTTCACGGCGAGTACCGAGCCGTCGGCCGCGTCCTGGCTCGGCGCCGGCGTCCGCGGGTCTTTGCGGCCGTCGTCCCGCGGGAGTCCTCCCGAGCAGCCCGCCACCAGCGCGGCGGCCGTCATCGTGGCGGCCAGCAGGGCCGCCGCCGTCGCGGTACGTCGCCTGCGTGCCGTGCGTCGCGTGCGTGCCGTGAGTCCCGTCCGTCCTGTGTGTCGCGTGCTCACCCTGGCCACCACTCCCTTGTGCCACCGATTGTCGCGGCAGGGGAGCACGGGTGGCCATACCCGATCGGTCCTGATCGCGCGCGCCGGAAGGGCCGATCGGCCCCGTGCGCGGTTCGTCCCCGGTCGCCCGGGTACCCGGCCGCCATCGCAGACCGGACCGGACCGGGTCAGTAGAGCGAAAGCTTGCAGACCGGAACAAGTTGAACGGAATCGGACCGAACAAGACCGGACCGGACCGGAGCAGGACGCAGGACTGGCACCGGCGACGGAGGGAGCGGCCGCCATGAAGGCAGTGACCTGGCAGGGCAAGCGCGACGTACGGGTGGAGACCGTGCCCGATCCGAAGATCGAGGAACCGACCGACGCCGTCATCCGCATCACGTCCACCGGACTGTGCGGCTCCGACCTGCACCTCTACGAGGTGCTCACCCCCTTCATGACGCCCGGCGACATCATCGGACACGAGCCGATGGGCATCGTCGAGGAGGTCGGCGCCGGAGTGCCGGACCTCTCGGTGGGCGACCGGGTGGTCGTGCCGTTCCAGATCGCGTGCGGCAACTGCTGGATGTGCCAGACCGGCCTGCCGACCCAGTGCGAGACCACCCAGGTCACCAGCGAGGGCATGGGCGCCGCCCTGTTCGGTTACACCCGGCTGTACGGCTCGGTGCCGGGCGCCCAGGCCGAGTACCTGCGCGTCCCGCAGGCGCAGTTCGGCCCGATCAAGGTCCCGGAGGGGCCGCCGGACGACCGCTTCGTCTACCTCTCCGACGTCCTGCCCACCGCCTGGCAGGCGGTCGCCTACGCGGACATCCCGCAGGGCGGAAGTGTCGCCGTGCTCGGCCTCGGGCCGATCGGGGACATGGCCTGCCGCATCGCCCGGGCGCGCGGCGCCGGGCGGGTGTTCGGGGTGGACCTGGTCGGCGAGCGGCTGCGCCGGGCCCGCGCCCGGGGCGTGGAGACGTACGACATCAGGGGCTTCGACAGCGAGAAGGAACTGGTCGCGGCCATCCAGGACCAGACCGACGGGCGGGGCCCGGACGCCGTGATCGACGCGGTGGGCACCGAGGCCCACGGCAGCGCCGCCGCCCGCCTGGCCCAGCAGGCCTCGGCCATGCTGCCCCGGAAGCTGAGCGGACCGTTCACGGAGCGCTTCAGCGTCGACCGGCTCGCCGCCCTCCACACGGCCATCGAACTGGTGCGCCGCGGCGGCACGATCTCGCTCTCCGGCGTCTACGGCGGCATGGCCGACCCGCTGCCCATGCTCACCCTGTTCGACAAGCAGATCCAGATGCGCATGGGGCAGGCCAACGTGCGCCGCTGGGTCGACGAGATCCTCCCGTACCTCACGGACGAGGACCCGCTGGGCGTGGACGACTTCGCCACCCACCGGGTGCCACTGTCCGACGCGCCGCGCGCCTACGAGATGTTCCAGAAGAAGCGCGACGGCGCCGTCAAGGTGCTCATGCAGCCCTGAACCGGGAGCGGATCGCGAGCACGCGGTCAGCCGGGGGAGCCGAGGATCTGGTCCAGGTCGTAGCGCACCGGCTCCTCCAACTGCTCGTAGGTGCAGCTCTCCGGCGTCCGGTCCGGACGCCAGCGGCGGAAACGGGCGGTGTGCCGGAACCGCGCGCCGTTCTCCATGTGGTCGTACGCCACCTCGGCCACCCGCTCCGGCCTGAGCGGCACCCAGGACAGGTCCTTCTTGCCCGACCAGCGGCTCGGCGCGCCCGGCAGCCGGGCGGTCTCGTGGGCCGCCTCGTCGGACCAGGCCGCCCAGGGGTGGCCGGACACGTCCGCCATGCGCAGCGGCTCCAGCTCCTCGACCAGCTCGGCCCGCCGCTTCATGGAGAAGGCCGCCGACACGCCCACGTGCTGCAGGGCGCCCCGGTCGTCGTACAGGCCCAGCAGCAGTGAGCCCACCACGGGCCCGGACTTGTGGAGGCGGTAGCCGGCGACGACGACGTCCGCGGTGCGCTCGTGCTTGACCTTGAACATGGCGCGCTCGTCCTGCAGATAGCGCAGGGTGAGCGGCTTGGCGACGACACCGTCCAGGCCCGCCCCCTCGTACTCGTCGAACCACTGCGCCGCCACGTCGATGTCGGTGGTCGCCGGCGCCACGTGGACCGGGGCCGTCACCTCGGACAGCGCCATGACCAGCAGGGACCGCCGGTCGGCGAGCGGCACGTCCATCAGTGACTCGTCCGCGAGGGCCAGCAGGTCGAAGGCGACGAACGACGCCGGCGTCCGCTCGGCCAGCGTCCGCACCCGGGAGGCCGCCGGGTGGATGCGCTCGGTGAGCGCGTCGAAGTCGAGCCGGCCCTCCCGGGCGATCACGATCTCGCCGTCCAGCACGCAACGCTCGGGCAGCCGCTCCCGCAGCGCGTCCACCAGTTCGGGGAAGTACCTGGTCAGCGGCTTCCCGGTGCGGCTGCCCAGCTCGACCTCGTCCGCGTCGCGGAAAACGATCGCCCGGAACCCGTCCCATTTCGCCTCGTACTGCATGCCCGGCGGGATCTTCGCCACCGGCTTGGCGAGCATCGGCTTCACGGGCGGCATCACCGGGAGATCCATGCCCCGATTCTGCTCGCTCCCGCCCCCGATCGCCCGGTGTGCGAGCTGTGTCGGGTACGCCTACCGTGGCACGCATGGGCGAAGCGGTGGAACTCGAAGCGGGCGGGCGTACCGTACGGCTGTCCAGCCCGGACAAGGTCTTCTTTCCCGAGCGCGGCTTCACCAAGCTGGACCTCGCCCGGTACTACCTCGCCGTCGGGCCCGGCATCCTGCGTGCCCTGCGCGACCGGCCCACCACCCTGGAGCGCTACCCGGAGGGCGTCACGGGCGAGTCCTTCTTCCAGAAGCGCGCCCCCAAGAACATGCCGGACTGGATCCCGACCGCCCACATCACCTTCCCCAGCGGGCGCAGCGCCGACGAGATGTGCCCCACCGAGGAGGCCGCCGTCCTGTGGGCCGCGCAGTACGGCACGCTCACCTTCCACCCCTGGCCGGTGCGCCGCGACGACGTCGACCGCCCCGACGAACTGCGCATCGACCTCGACCCGCAGCCCGGCACCGACTACGCGGACGCCGTCCGCGCCGCCCACGAACTGCGCGCCGTGCTCGACGAGTTCGGCGGCCTGCGCGGCTGGCCCAAGACCTCCGGCGGCCGCGGGCTGCACGTCTTCGTGCCGATCGAGCCGCGCTGGACCTTCACCCAGGTGCGGCGCGCCGCCATCGCCGTGGGCCGCGAACTGGAGCGCCGGATGCCGGACCACGTGACCATCCGCTGGTGGAAGGAGGAGCGCGGCCGGCGCGTCTTCGTCGACTACAACCAGACCGCCCGCGACCGCACCGTCGCCTCCGCCTACTCCGTACGGCCCCGCCCGCACGCCCCCGTCTCGGCGCCGTTGCGCTGGCAGGAGGTGGGCGACGCCGACCCGCGGGACCTCGACCTCGCCACCATGCCCGCCCGTTACGCCGAACTCGGCGACGTGCACGCCGACATGGACGACCACCGCTACTCCCTGGACGCCCTGCTCGAACTCGCCCGCCGCGACGAACACGACCACGGGCTCGGTGATCTGCCGTACCCGCCGGAGCACCCGAAGATGCCGGGCGAGCCCCGGCGGGTGCAGCCGAGCCGCGCGCGCGGAGCGGTCCCTCCCGGGGACTCCACGACCCCCTGATGCACGAACTTCGTCCGTATTGCGGATAAAACGCCGAATGATCGGGAAATGTTCCACAGATTCACCACACACTTCCCGCATTTCCCATCCATACACTCCGCAAGAGGGCCGGGGGTTCCCGCATGGACAGACGCGCTTTCAACCGACGGGTACTGATCGGCGGCGCGGCCGCCGCGACATCGTTGTCCCTGGCTCCGGAGGAGGTGTACGCCGACGGGGACGTGCACGCCGACGGAACCCCGCACCCCGACGGGGACCTACGCGCCGGCGGGGACGTACGCCCGAACGGGGCCGTGCGGACCGCGCCGGCCGGCGGGCGGGTCAGGCACCTCAGGGTCTACGCCGAGGAACTCGGCCGCGGGCGGCTGGGCTACGGCCTGAAGCGGGGAGAGGCGACGATCCCCGGCCCGCTGATCGAACTCGTCGAGGGCGACACGCTGCGCATCGAGTTCGTGAACACCACTGACGTCCCGGCCAGCATGCACGTCCACGGCCTGGACTACGACGCCGCCAGCGACGGAACACTCCTGAACCACAGTGCGGTCGAACCCGGCGGCAGCCGCACCTACACCTGGCGCACGCACACCCCCGGACGCCGCGCGGACGGCACCTGGCGGGAGGGCAGCGCCGGCTACTGGCACTACCACGACCACGTCATCGGCTCGGATCACGGCACGGCCGGCATCCGCAGGGGCCTGTACGGTCCGGTCGTCGTCCGCCGGAAGGGCGACGTCCTCCCGGACCGGACGCACACGATCGTCTTCAACGACATGACCGTCAACAACAGAAGGCCGGGGCCCGACTTCGAGGCGACCGTGGGCGACCGGGTCGAGTTCGTGATGATCACGCACGGCAACCTCTACCACACGTTCCACCTGCACGGGCACCGCTGGGTCGACAACCGCACCGGCATGCTGACCGGCCCGGACGACCAGGCGCGGGTCATCGACAACAGGATCGTGGGCCCAGCCGACTCCTTCGGCTTCCAGGTGATCGCGGGGGAGGGCGTCGGGCCGGGGGCGTGGATGTACCACTGCCATGTCCAGAAGCACGCCGACATGGGCATGATGGGCCTGTTCCTGGTCCGGCGGCCGGACGGGACGATCCCCGGTCACGAGGGCCACGAGCACTGACGGATCATGGGCGGGTGAGGCTTCTGCTGACCCGCAGCGACCTCCAGTCCGTGCTCGACGTCGACGAGTGCCTGTCCGCCCTGCGCGCCGGGTTCCGTACGGCGCACACCGTGCCGGTCCCCGGACAGCGGATCCGCACCGACCTGCCGTTCCCGGGGACGGCCACGGCGCTGATCCCCGGGGTGCTGCCCGGCGTCGAGGCGTACACCGTGAAGGTCAACGCCAAGTTCCCGGGTGCCCGGCCCGCGCTGCGCGGCGTGATCTGCCTGCACAGCGGCAGGGACGGAGAACTGCTCGCGCTGCTGGACTCCGCGACGGTCACCGCCTGGCGGACCGGGCTGGCGGCGGCGCTGGGCACGCACACCCTCGCCCGGCCGGGCGGGGCGGTGGGGGTGATCGGCGCGGGCGCGCAGGCCGAACTGATGGTGCGCGGCCTGCGCGCGCTGCGGGACCTCGGCGCCCTCGTCGTCCATGACACGGACAGCGCACGTGCCGCCGCGTTCGCCGCGCGGCACGGCGGCCGTGTGGTGGGCGGTGCGCCCGAGGTGGCCGCGGCCGCCGACGTCGTGCTGCTGGCGACCTGGGCGCGGGAACCGTTGCTGCGGCTGGCGGACACCCGGGAAGGGCAGCACCTCACCAGCCTGGGCGCCGACGAGCCCGGCAAGCGGGAACTGGCGGCCGACCTGCTGGAGAACGCCCTGCTCGTCGTCGACGACCGCGAACTCGCCGCGCGTACCGGCGCCCTGGCCGCGGCCGGACTGCCGGCCGCGGCCGCCGACGCGACCCTGGGCGAGGTGCTGCGGGGCGAGCGTCCTGGGCGGACCCGCGACGAGGCCCGCACCGTGTACGCGCCGGTGGGGCTTCCCTGGCAGGACCTGGCGCTCGCCTGGGCGGCGTACCGCGCGGCGGGGCGGGACGGCCGGGGGCAGCGGGCCGATCTGCCGGCATGACCCGGCCGGCCTCCCGGCACGCCACGGCGGGCGGACACCGCGCGCGGTCGGCGGAGAAAGCGCTCCCACCACGCCGCCCGTCCGGAGCTATCCTGATCCGCACCCGCCGATGAGGAGCCCGGAAGTGACCGACACAGCGCCACGTCCCACGCTGGAGGCCGTGGCCGCCCGGGCCGGCGTGTCCCGGGCCACCGTCTCCCGAGTGGTGAACGGCGGCGACGGAGTCCGGCAGAAGCTCGTCGAGCGGGTCCGCACGGCCGTCGAGGAACTCGGCTACGTCCCCAACCAGGCCGCGCGCAGCCTGGTCACCCGGCGGCACGACGCCATCGCCGTCGTCATCGCCGAACCGGAGACCCGCGTCTTCGCCGACCCCTTCTTCGCCCTGCAACTGCGCGGCATCAGCAAGGAACTGACGGCCCACGACAACCAGCTGGTGCTGCTGCTCACCGAGGGCCGCGACGACCACGCCCGGGTCGGCCGCTATCTCGCGGGCGGCCACGTCGACGGCGCGCTCGTCTTCTCGCTGCACCTCGACGACCCGCTGCCCGGCCTGATCCGGCGCGCCGGCGTCCCCACCGTGTTCGGCGGACGCCCCGGCTGGAAGGACGGCGCCGGCCGCGACGACGCGGAGGGTGCGGAGAGCGCGGAGAGCGCGGAGAGCGCGGAGGGTGCGGAGGACGTGGAGTGCGTGGAGTACGTCGACAGCGACAATCGCGGCGGCGCCCGTGAGGCCGTACGCCATCTCGTCGGCCTCGGCCGCACCCGGGTCGCGCACATCACCGGCCCCCTCGACCAGACCTCCGCGGCGGACCGGCTCGCGGGATACCGGGACGTCATGGGCGCCGCCGACCCGCGGCTGGTCGTGGAGGGCGACTTCACCCCGGCCGGCGGTGAGCGCGCGATGCGCCGGCTCCTCGACCGCTGCCCCGACGTGGACGCCGTCTTCGCCGCCAACGACCTCAGCGCGGCCGGCGCCCTGCGCGTGCTGCGCGAGCGCGGCCGGAGGGTGCCCGACGAGGTGGCCGTGGTCGGCTTCGACGACATGCTGCCCGTCGCCGAGCAGACGGACCCTCCGCTGACCACGGTCCGTCAGGACATAGAGGGCCTGGGCCGGCTGATGGCCAGGAAGCTGTTGGGCCGCCTCGGCCGGCGGGACGCCGCCCAGAACGCGGGGGCCGCACCGGCCGACGTGGTCCTGCCGACGACGCTGGTCCGGCGCGCCTCCGCCTGAGACCGCCGGCCCGCACCCCGCACCCCGGACGCACGGCGGCGCCTTCAGGTCTGCGGCGGCGCGCTCCTGATCACCGCGAACGGGGCGCCGTAGGGGTCGGCGAGCTTGGCGCAGCGGCCCACGCCCTCGATGTCCGCGGCGGGTGCCCGGACCGTGCCGCCCAACTCCCGCGCCCCGGCGACCGCCGCGTCGGTGTCCGCGACCTCGAAGTACGGCAGCCAGTGCGCGGTGTCCTCCGACGGGTCGTCGGCCAGCGGGACGACGCCGCCGAACACGGCGTCCTCACCGGCCCCGGCGGGGTTGAGGCAGGTGTAGTCGGTGGTGGAGGGGAAGGGCGCCGCCGAGGTCTCCAGGCCGAGCGTGGCGTGGTAGAAAGCGGCGGCCGCGGCGACGTCCGGGGTGTACAGCTCCACCCAGGACAGCGAGCCGGCCTCGCCCACCATGTCGAGGCCCTTGGTCTCGCCGGGCTGCCAGACGCCGAACGGGACGCCCGCCGCGTCGGCGAGGACGGCCATGCGGCCCTGCCCCAGCACGTCCACCGGCTGTGCGAGCACCCTGCCGTGCGCCTGCTCGGCCGCCTTCGCGGTGGCCTCCGCGTCCGGGCTCCGGAAGTACACCCTCCAGGAGGGCGGACCCTGCTCGGCGGTGACCTGCATGCCGCCCGCCACGGTCCTCCCGTCCAGCTGGAAGAAGCCGTACCCGCCGGCCTCGGGGCCCGCCGGACGGAACCGCCAGCCGAAGAGACCGCCGTAGAAGGAGACGGCGCCGTCGATGTCGCAGGTGCTGATGTCGAGCCAGTTCGGAGCGCCGGTGACGAAACGGGTGGTGAGCATCTGTGCTCCTCCTCGGGAGGGTCCCGCCGGTGTGTTGTGCCGAGTCTGACACCGGGCACCGACAACCGCCGCCGGGGCGCCGCGGGCGGAGCGGGGCCGCCTCGGTCACCGTGGGTCACCGCGGCGTCCCTCCGGGTTTCCGCCGCCTTCCGCGCGCCGCCGTGCACCACCGCGTCGGCGCGCGCCACCATAGGGTGGCCGGAGGCCACGCGGCACGGCGTTGATCGGGCGTTGATCGAACGTTTTTCGGCACGCGGCACGATCACGCCCATGCACATCGACACGATCACCCCGGCCGACCTCGCCTGGCAGGCCCAGGCGCTGTGCGCGCAGACCGGGGCGGACTTCTTCTTTCCCGAGCCGGGCAGCTCGGTGCGTGAGGCGAAGCGCATCTGCGGCATGTGCGAGATGCGGCCCGCCTGCCTGGAGTACGCGCTGCGGAACGACGAGCGCTTCGGCGTCTGGGGCGGCCTCTCCGAAACGGAACGCCTGGAACTCAGACGCGCACCCCGCCAAGGCGCCGCCGCCCGCTGAGCGCCCACGGGTACGGGTTCCCGTCTCGGGGACCATGGTCGCCGGGCCGACGGCCCCGGCCGGCGCGTCGCAGCCCGCGAGACGCGATCGGGGCTGCGGTGCCGGGCTGTTTCCGGCCACGGCGGGCGGGCCGCGGCCCGCGCCGGGGGCTTCCCACAAGGGTGGCGCAACCGCGCCGGGGCGGGGGCTTCCGGCACGGGGACATGCCCCCGTGCCGGTGGCCGGGGCGCCCGTACGGGTGGTTCCCGTGCCGGTGGCCGGGGTGCCCCCGCCCGAGTAGTTCGCGGCCGGGGCGCCCGTGCGGTGGGGGTCAGGCGTTGGCGCGGGCTGCCATCCGGGCCTTGCGGGCGGCGAGCTTCTCGTCGAACTTCAGGGCTTCCGCGTCCAGGCCGCCCATGAACATGCCGAGCTCCTCCTGGGCCTGGCGTCCCTCGGGGCCGAGGCCGTCGATCTCCAGGATCTTCAGGAACCGCAGCACGGGCTGGAGGACGTCGTCGTGGTGGATGCGCAGGTTGTAGACCTCGCCGATGGCCATCTGCGCGGCGGCCCGCTCGAAGCCGGGGATGCCGTGGCCGGGCATCCGGAAGTTCACGACGACGTCCCGCACGGCCTGCATGGTCAGGTCGGGGGCGAGTTCGAACGCGGCCTTCAGCAGGTTGCGGTAGAAGACCATGTGCAGGTTCTCGTCGGTCGCGATGCGGGCCAGCATCCGGTCGCAGACGGGGTCGCCCGACTGGTGGCCGGTGTTGCGGTGCGAGATGCGCGTCGCCAGCTCCTGGAAGGCCACGTAGGCGATCGAGTGCAGCATCGAGTGGCGGTTGTCCGACTCGAAGCCCTCGCTCATGTGGGACATCCGGAACTGCTCCAGCTTGTCCGGGTCCACCGCCCGCGAGGTGAGCAGGTAGTCCCGCATGACGATGCCGTGCCGGCCCTCCTCGGCGGTCCAGCGGTGCACCCAGGTGCCCCAGGCGCCGTCGCGGCCGAAGAGGGAGGCGATCTCGTGGTGGTAGCTGGGGAGGTTGTCCTCCGTCAGCAGATTGACGACCAGCGCGATGCGCCCGATCTCGGTGACCTTGGACTGCTCCTTGTCCCAGGCCTCGCCGTCCTCGAAGAGGCCGGGGAAGTTCCGGCCGTCCGACCACGGCACGTACTCGTGCGGCATCCAGTCCTTGGCGACCTTCAGGTGCCGGTTCAGCTCCTGTTCGACCACTTCCTCCAGTGCGTGCAGCAGCCGGGCGTCGGTCCAGGCAGGGCTGCCGAGGTGAGGGGAAGTGATCGTCATGGAAACTCCAGGGGGACGTGCGACGGGGGACGGACCGGCGAGCGGCGCAGGAACCTACGGAATCGTAGGCTACGAAGCCGTAGGTTACGAAACCGTAGGTTAAGCGCGCTGTAAAGACACCTGATCAGCCCAGCCGGGGCCGCACCTGTCAGGCGTACAGTTCCCGGAGCCGCACCGAGAGACAGGTCACACAGCCCTCGAGCTTCTCGAACTCGCTGATGTCCACCGGCACCGGCTCGTGGCCGAGGTCGGCGAGCAGTTCCGCCGTCTTCGGCGCGCTCGCCGCCATCAGCAGCTTGCCGCCGCCCAGCAGCACGACGTGCGAGCCGGACTCCTCGGGCACCGACAGGAAGCGCGGGAACAGCGAGGGCCGGTCCACCTTCGGGATGTGCCCGATGACGGTCCCGTCCGGCAGCGCCGTGACCGACGACTTCAGGTGCAGCACCTTGCTCACCGGCACCGCCACGACCCGCGCGCCGAGCGGCTCGAAGGCGGCCCGCAGCTGCTGGACGCCGGCCGCGTTGGTACGCCCGCCCCGGCCGACGTAGATCGTGTCGCCGACCTTCAGCACGTCGCCGCCGTCCAGCGTGCCCGGGTCCCAGATCCAGTTCACCGAGCAGCCGAGGCGGGCCACGGCCTCCTCCACCCCGGCGGTCTCCGCCCGCCGGGACTCCGCGCCGGACCGCGCGATCAGCGCGACGTTCCTGTACATCACCACCGTGTCCTCGACGAACACCGAGTCGGGGCAGTCCTCGGCCGGGTCCACCTCGATCGTCTCCCAGCCGTGCTCGCGGAGCGCCGCCGCGTACTCCTCCCACTGCCGCACCGCGAGATCGACGTCGATCTTCTCCCGCTCGATGTGCGTCACCAGACCCTCGGCGAGGCGCGGGCCGGGTCGGCGGATGAGAGCCTTCTTGCTGGGCACGTCCGGGTCTCCGTGGTCGGCGGTGGATGGCGGTCGATGACGGTGTCCGCGATGCGACACCCGTTCGCCATCATGCAGCCCCTTCCCGCCAGGGCAAAACCCCCGTGGCCGGGTCGTGCCCCTCCCGGGACCCGCCGCCGAGGGCCTGTCCCAGCTGCTCGGGGCCGGTCTCCCGCAGCTCGCCGTCCAGCAGCAGCCAGCGGGTGACCCCGATCGACTCCAGGAACGGCAGGTCGTGGCTCGCGACGATCAGCGCTCCCTCGTACGACTCCAGGGCCGAGGTCAGCTGCCGCACGCTCGCCATGTCGAGGTTGTTCGTCGGCTCGTCCAGCATCAGCAGCTGCGGCGCCGGCTCGGCCAGCATCAGCGCCGCCAGCGTGGCCCGGAAGCGCTCGCCGCCGGAGAGCGTCGCCGCCTTGCGGTCGGCGCGCGCGCCCCGGAACAGGAAGCGGGCCAGGCGGGCGCGGATCCGGTTCCGGGTGGCGTCCGGCGCGAACCGGGCGACGTTCTCGGCGACCGACAGCTCGCCGTCGAGCACGTCGAGCCGTTGCGGCAGGAACCGCAGCGGCACGTGCGCCCGTACCTCCCCGGACACCGGGGACAGTTCCCCGGCGACCGTGCGCAGCAGCGTCGTCTTGCCCGCGCCGTTGCGCCCGATCAGCGCCACCCGCTCCGGGCCGTGCAGATCGAGGCCGCCGGCCACGCAGGCGCCGTGGGCGAGCCGCACGTCCCGCAGGGTGAGGACGCTGCGGCCCGGCGGAACGGCCGTGTACGGCAGGTCGACGCGGATCTCCTCGTCGTCCCGTACGGCCTCCGCCGCTTCGTCCAGCCGCTCCCTGGCCTCGGCCAGCCGCTCCTCCTGCACGATGCGGTGCTTGCCGGCGGACTCCTGCGCCGCGCGCTTGCGGGCGCCCATGACGATCTTCGGCTCGCGCTTGTTGTCCCACATCTTCTGCCCGTAACGCTTGCGGCGGGCCAGCTTGACGTGCGCGTCGGCCAGTTCGCGTCTCTGCTTGCGGACATCGGCCTCGGCGGCGCGCACGACGCGCTCGGCCGCCTCCTGTTCGGCGGCGAGCGCCTCCTCGTAGGCGGAGAAGTTGCCGCCGTACCGGGTGACCTCCCCGGCGTGCAGGTCGGCGATCTGGTCGACCAGGTCCAGCAGTTCGCGGTCGTGGCTGACCACGATCAGCACGCCGGGCCAGGACCGGACGGCCGCGTACAGCCGCCGGCGCGCGTACAGGTCCAGGTTGTTCGTCGGTTCGTCCAGCAGCAGCACGTCCGGCCGGCGCAGCAACAGCGCCGCCAGCCGCAGCAGTACCGACTCGCCGCCCGACAGCTCCCCGACCGTGCGGTCCAACCCGACGTGCGCGAGGCCGAGTTCACCGAGGGTGGCGAGCGCGCGCTCCTCCACGTCCCAGTCGTCGCCGAGCGCCTCGAAGTGCTCCTCGGCCGCGTCGCCCGCCTCGATGGCGTGCAGCGCGGCGCGCCGCGCGGAGACGCCGAGGGCCTCGTCGACGCGCAGCCGGGTGTCGAGCGTGACGTTCTGCGGGAGGTGGCCGACCTCTCCCGCCACCCGCACGGTGCCGTCGGCCGGGACGAGCCGCCCGGCGATCAGCTTCAACAGGGTCGATTTCCCGGAGCCGTTGACGCCGACCAGCCCGGTGCGGCCGGGGCCGAAGGTGACGTCGAGGCCGTCGAAGACGGGGGTGCCGTCGGGCCAGGTGAAGGACAGGGACGTACAGGTGACGGAAGCAGACATACGGGCCTCGCGGTTGCGTGGTGCGGTCAGGGGCAGACGCGTATCGAGACACCGGCGACCGACGGCGGGAGGGGAGCGCACCGGGGCACGGAAAGGGGCCCTGCTCCGTCAGGACGGCTCATCGCCGAGGTCGCACGCTGCGCACACACCTCGATCAGGTGTGTGACGCGGTGTCCCGGGACCTCAGACGAGCAACGTCCTTCTCCGATCGACGACAACAGAACCGTCATGCACGGTAGGAGCGGGCCTCGGACGGTGTCAAAGCAATTTCGCGGTCCCCGCCCCGCCCCCGACCCCACCCGCCCCCGCCGCATCCCACCCGCGTCAAGGAGACCTCGTGCCCCACGGTTCGCTCACCCTGCCCGCCCGGCTCCACCTGCTGGCCTGGGACACCGCCACCGGCGAGGCCGCCGGCGCCGCCCCGCTGGTCCGGGCGGGCGCCCTCACCGAACTGGCCCAGCGCGGCCTGCTGCTCGACGACGACGGCATCGCCACCCCGGCCGACCTGGACGCCCTCACCGGCGACCCCGTCCTGGACGGGCTGCTGGAACTGGTCCGGGAGTCCCGCCCCCACCGGTGGCGCGACTGGGTGACGCTGCACGCGCGCGTGACCGCGGACGCCGTACGGCAGCAGCTGACCGCCGACGGGTACCTGGGGACCGAACGCAGACGGGTGCTCGGCGTCTTCCCGGCCGCCGACCACGTCCTGCGGCGCGCCGACGTCGTGGAGGCCCTGCGGGAGGAGGCCCGCCGGACCCTCGCCGGGCCGCTCACGGCGGTGTCCGCGCGGGAGGCGGCCGCCACCGCCCTCGCGGTCGCGGCCGCGCTGCCCACGCCGGTGGCCCCGGTCGGCGGGGACGGGCACGCGGAGAGCTGCCGGAGGCGCGTCGATGAGCTGGCGGAGCGCAGCGGCGTGGCGGGGATCGTGCGGGAGCTGTGCGCGGCGCTGCGCACCACGGCCGTCGCGGCGGCGGGGCGCTGACGGCCCACGCACCCGTCGGATTCCCGCCGGCCGCCCTCGTGCCGCGCGGCCGGTGCCCGCCGAACGCCCCCACCGGGAACGGAGGCTCTGGCGGAGGCGGAAGAGGTGCTCCGACGCCGGGTGATCGTGCGGGCGGTGGTGTCAGCCGAGGTGCCGGGCGAAGAACCGCAGCGTGCTGTCCGTCTCGGACGCCGGGACCTCACCGTGCCTGCCGGGGTCGGCGTGCAGCGTCGACTCTCTGCCACTCCGGCACGATCTGGCGGACCACGAGCGCCCGGAAGCCGGCGATCAGAGGGGACGATCGGGGGGCGGGTTCCGTCGGCATCTCTCGGAGTCCACAGCATGCCAGGGACGTCGCCGACGAAGAAGAGCTGTTCGAGGACGCCGTGGGACGACGTCCCGGAAGCGAAGCGCACGGCTTTCCGGGCCTTTCCGCATGCCTGCCGCGGGCGCTTTCCAGCGCGACGCGCCGCCCGTCACCGGGGTGAGCCGGCCAGGTCGCCAGGTGGTCACACGGGATGGGTCGTACGGCAGTTCGGCTGGAGCGGTTCAGAAGCCACGCCGCCGACGTCGCCGGCGACCGGACCCGTACCGGGGCCCGCGCATCGAGAACGGCAACCCTCGGCTCATCGAGGCGTCCGGCATGCTCAGCCTGCGTCGCTTCGAGCGGGCCGCCCACCTCTTCGCCGTCGAGCTCCGGCGCCGGCGCCGGCCCGCCGTCCCGGCGGACGGCGACTCCCGGGCCCGCTTCGCGGTTCGGCAGGCCACAGCCCCGGCCGGGGTCGGCCGGCTCGACGACGCCTGCCCGATCGTCGAGGCCACGCTGCCCGTGATCAAGCGCATCGACTCGGCCACCGTCCGCGCGGAGCCGGGCCGTTTCGTGGAACGGGCCCGGACCCGGAACGCCGGCCCGGGCCGACTCGCCCTGACCGACGCGTCGGCCGCCCTCACGACCGGCTGACAGCCGCGATCGGCCCGGCCGTACGGACAGCTCGTCGACGGGCCGCTGAAGGTGATGGCGGGTCCCCGGCGCACCCTCCCGGTCGCCGAGCGGGCCGAGCGGGCCGAGCGGGCCGAGCGGGCCGAGCGGGCCGCTCGGGGCGCCGCCCGCCTGAGCGCCGGTCGTGCAGGCGGCGCGTCAGTAGGCGTCGCGTATCAGCTCGGCCAGGTCGTGGTCGAGGTCCAGCTGCAGGTGCTCCAGGCCCACCGGCACCAGCTCGCCGGTGGCCCGCAGGAAGCGGCGCACGTCGGCCGAGTGCACGTGCACCACGGCGGTGCCCTCGGGAGCGCGGAACTCCAGGACGGTGCGGTCGAACCCGTACGGGCGCACCCGCACGTCGCCCTGTCCCTCCGGGCCCTCGAGACCGGCCGTGAGGAGCTCGCGCGAGAAGGTCCAGCAGACCTCCACACCCTCCAGCGTGGCCGGGGCCGGGAAGGTCATGCAGACCGCGAACGGGTCGCCGCGGTCGTACCGCAGCACGGCGGGGATGCTCGGCATACGCGGCGCCGCGGCGACGAGGCGGGCCTCCACGGGCTGCTCGATGACGGTGGTCAACGCCTTGCTCCCTTGTGACGGCGAAACGAACTTCGGGGGTCGGACGAGGCCGGGCACTGAGAGAGACGACGGAATGGTCCATTCAGTGCGCACGGGAAGCTAGTGACCTCTGTCACCGCCTTCATGCACGGAAGTGACCCGGCCCACCGTCCGGGCGCCGGCGTGCGAAGGCGCCCGCCGAGGCCGGTGGAGTGACGGCGCCCCCGATCGTGAGGCATCGGCCGCGACCTGGGTACCCGGTGGCTCCCGGCGAAAGGAGTGACCTGACATGCCGAGCGGTTCGAGTCCCAAGCGGGAACGTCAGTACGAGCACATCAAGAAGAGCGCCGAGGACCGCGGCGAGAGCACCGGGCGCGCCGAGGAGATCGCGGCCCGGACGGTCAACAAGGAGCGGGCGCGCTCCGGCGAGTCCAAGACGGCCAGTCGCACCTCGACCCAGGACAAGTCCTCCGGTCAGCGGGGCGGCCAACGGTCGGGCAAGGGATCGCAGGGGCCGACCTACGACCAGTTGTACGAGGAGGCCAAGCGCCGTGGCGTCCACGGACGTTCCGACATGAACAAGAGCCAGCTGCAGCGCGCCCTCGAAGACAAGGGCTGACCCGCGGTCCGGCTCAGACGGGCGGCTGCCGGTACTGTTCCAGCGCCGGCGCCGTCCGGGCGGCGACGAACTCCGTGATGCGGTACTCGCACACCCCGGCGGTGACGAAGGGGTCACCCGCGGCGATCTCCTCGGCGTGCGCGCGATCGTCGGCGACGGCGAGGACGACTCCGCCCTCGCGTGGCCTCTTGGCGCCCGCGGCGAGGAAGACACCCTTCGCGAAGTGCACGTCGAGCCAGGCCCGGTGCGCTTCCAGCTCCGCGTCGACGGCCTCCAGCGGGGCGGTGTGGATCAGCTCCATCACGAACATGATCAGGAGCCTACGCGCTCGGTGCGCCGCCCCGTAGGCTCGTGCGCGTCATGACGGTGAGCATCCCCGCGGGCTGGCCCGCGACAGAGGCTGAGGCACGTGCGGTCCAGGACGAGCTGCGGACCCGCGTGGTCCTCGGCGAGCCCGGCCCCCCGCCCGGAACGGGCCTGGTCACCGGCGTCGACGTGGCCTACGACGACGAACGGGACGTCGTAGCGGCGGCGGCCGTCACCCTGGACGCGGCGACCCTGGAAGTCGTCGCCGAGGCCACCGCCGTGGGGCGGATCTCCTTCCCGTACGTCCCCGGCCTGCTCGCCTTCCGCGAGATCCCCACGGTCCTGGCCGCCCTCGACGCGCTGCCCCGCGAGCCCGGCCTGGTCGTCTGCGACGGTTACGGCCTCGCCCACCCGCGCCGCTTCGGCCTCGCCAGCCACCTCGGCGTCCTGACGGGTCTGCCCACCGTCGGCGTCGCCAAGAACCCGTTCGCCTTCACCTACGACGAGCCGGGCGCACGTCGCGCGGACGCCTCCCCGCTGCTCGACGGCAGCGAGGAGGTCGGCCGCGCCCTGCGCACCCGGCACGCCGTCAAGCCGGTCTTCGTCTCCGTCGGCCACCGCACGAGCCTGGACAACGCCTGCGCCCACACCCTGGCCCTGACCCCGCGCTACCGCCTGCCGGAGACGACCCGCAGGGCGGACGCGCTGTGCCGGAGGGCACTGCGGGAGGCCGCGCCGCCGGAACCGCCGGTCACCGACCGCGCGCCGACGGACCCGTCCCGGTCCTGGGGGCGCACCCTGTTCGAGCGCCGGCCCGACCCGGTGGCCTGGGCGGGCCGGGTGCTCGAGGCGGCGGCGCGCGGGACGGGCCCGGCGCCAGGGGTGGCGGCCGCCCTGGAGCTCGCCGGTGACCGGGACCGGTGGAGCCGGGGACGCGAGGTGTTCGAGCTGGTCCGGGACGATTCCCTCGCCGCCGCGGAGCGGCTCACCGACGAACAGCGCCTCCTGTCGCGCCTCGCGGAACTGGTCGCGAAGGTCGCCCACAACGCGGCCGGTCCCCCTCCGTACTTCGACCACCACGCGGGATGGCAGATCGGCCCCCTCGCCTGGCGGCTCGCCACCGCCACGGACGACCCGGCCGTACGGGCCCGGATCTCGGACGCGCTCGGCGAGACGCCGCCGGTCTGAGCACCGCGTGCCGCGGTGGATCACGCATGCCGCGGCTGTACGCGCGCCGCGGCTGAGTACGCGTGCCGGGTCGTACGCGTGCCGGGTCTGAGCAGCCGTACGGATGCGGCGCGTACGGATGTGGCGCGGCCGGCCCGGGCGGCAGGCTGCGGGGCAAGACCACGCACCGCGCCCGGCTCGGGCGGCAGGCTGCGGGGCAAGACCACGCACCGCGCCCCCGAGCCGCTGTCCGGCCCCGGCTGCCCCGTCGAACGTGCCATGACGGCACCCTGATCGCCGCCGTGACGGCGGGACCGGGCTGGGCACCCGGGATGATCTGCACCGTCGCGGGCTGGACGCCGTAGCCGCCCGCCACTTCCGGCGGCCCCACGAAGACGGCTCCCCGGCGTTCCCCTGCCGGCTCCCGGGCTCGCCGCCCGCGGCGGCCACCGGCTTGCGGTCGCCGGTGGTTCACCGGTTCGCAGCCGCCGGAAGCTCGCTGGTCGGCAGCGGCGGGGGCTTACGCGCCCGGGGCGCGGGTGTCCACCGGCTCGCAGCCCCCCGGTGAGCCACCGTCGCCGGTGGCTCACCGGCCCACCGTCCCGCCGGGCCTCACACAGCTTGCGGCCCCCGAGCCTCACCGGCCCGCCCGCCTCCGGAACCTCACCAGTCCCGCCCCCGGAACCTCACTCACCCGTCCCGCGGCCCCCGGTTCACCGGCTCGCCGCCACCCGGAAGACGATTCCCGCCTTGCGCAGCCGCTCGGTGAGGGCGTCGCCCATGGCGACCGCAGTGGTGACCTGGCCGGCCGTCGCCGGGAGGTCGTCGAGGGCCAGCGACAGCGCCGACTCGGCGAACATCTTGGCCGTCTCGTCGTACCCGGGGTCGCCGCCCGAGACCTCCGTGAACACGCGTCGGCCGCCGCCCTCGCCGACGAACCGGACGCGGAACCAGCTCGCGGCCCGCTTCTGCTCGCTCGGTCCGTCACCGGGCTTGAGCCGGTCCGACAGCCGGCGCCGGACGGGCGGCAGCTGGGCCGCCGCGACGAGCCCGCCCACGGCCGCGACCCCGCCCAGCGCCACGGGAAGCCGCCGTACGGCCGCGTAGTGCCGGTAGCGGAAGTCGGGGCCGTAGCGCTCCAGGGCGCGCGCGGACCGGCGGATGATCTGCGGGTCGATGGTCGGCAGCGGCAGCGCCCAGGCGCCGACCTCCTTGGCGAACCGGGGGGCGCCCGGCGAGGTGATCGCCCGGCGGCCCACCAGGCGGGGCTCGTGGTGCCGACGGTCGCGTTCGGCGGCCAGCATCGGCCGCACCCGCGCGAACTGGTTGAGCGCCGAGGCGAACGTGCCGCCGGAGAAGGCGGCGTCCGCGGTCACGAACCCCTCGACGGACAGCGGCACGCCCTCCGGCAGCTGCTGGACGGTGAAGTACACGCCGAGATCGTGCGGCACGGAGTCGAACCCGCAGGCGTGCACCAGCCGTGCCCCGGTCTCCCGGGCGCGTGCGTCGTGGCGCACGTAGACCCGGTCCACGAACTCGGGCTCGCCGGTGAGGTCGAGACAGTCCGTTCCGGCGTCGGCGCACGCGGCGACGAGTTCCTCCCCGTACGTCACGTACGGTCCCACGGTGGTCGCCACCACCCGCGCCTGCCCGGCGAGCGCGCGCAGCGAGTCGGGGTCGGACACGTCCGCCCGCAGCACGCCGACCGGATTCCCCGTCGGCAGCCGGTCCCGCAGCCGTCGCAGTTTGAGGTCGCTGCGGCCGGCGATGGCCCAGCGCAGCCCCTCGGGGGCGTGCGCGGCCAGGTACTCCGCGGTGAGCGCCCCGACGAAACCCGTCGCTCCGAAGAGCACGATGTCGTACGGGCGGTCGGTCCGGTCCGCCCGGTTCAGCCTGTTCATGACACCCCTCGGATCCGCAGTGCGCGCCGTCGTCGGCCGCTGAGGCTAGCGTGAGCGGCAGGGGCCTGGCGAGTAATTGTCTAAGCGCTTGCTCGTCCAGGTCTTGTGCGGAGTGCGACGCCTTCATAGCATCACTGGTGTTACATCGTTTGTGTCACACAGGCCGGGGTCGCGATACGGCGGCCGCCGGAGTCACAGCGCAGGGGGCCGGATGACAGCGGCAGGAACGCCCGGGCGAGGCCCGCTCACCGGCGTACGCGTCGTGGAGCTGGCCGGCATCGGGCCCGGCCCGTTCGCCGCCATGCTGCTGGCCGACCTCGGCGCCGACGTCGTCCGGGTGGACCGCCCCGGCGGCGCCGCGCTCGGCATCGACCCGGCCCGCGACGTGACCAACCGCAACAAGCGCTCGGTGATCGTCGACCTGAAGTCCGCGGACGGCGCCGCCCGCGTCCTCGACCTCGCCGCCCGCGCCGACATCCTGATCGAGGGCTTCCGGCCCGGCGTCGCCGAGCGCCTCGGCGTCGGCCCCGACGCCTGCCACGCCCGCAACCCGAAGCTGGTCTACGGCCGCATGACCGGCTGGGGCCAGGACGGGCCGCTCGCCGACCGCGCGGGGCACGACATCGCCTACATCGCCGTCACCGGCACCCTCGGCCTGACCGGCGCCCCCGACACACCCCCGGCCGCCCCCGCCAACCTGCTCGGCGACTACGCGGGCGGCTCGCTCTACCTCGTCGTCGGCGTTCTCGCCGCGCTGCACCACGCCCGCGCGACGGGCACCGGCCAGGTCGTCGACGCCGCCATCGTCGACGGCGCCGCCCACCTCTCCGCGATGATCCACGGCATGCTCGCCGCGGGCGCCTGGCAGGACCGGCGCGGCGCCAACCTCCTCGACGGCGGCTGCCCCTACTACGGCACCTACGAGACGGCCGACGGGAAGTACATGGCGGTCGGCGCCCTGGAGCCGCAGTTCTACGAGCTGTTCACGGCCCTCCTCGGCCTGCCGGACCAGGCGGACGCCCGTACGGACGTCACTCGCTGGGGCGCCCTGCGCGAGGCGGTCGCCGCCCGCTTCAGGTCCCGCACCCAGGACGAGTGGACGGCCCGTTTCGACGGCACCGACGCGTGCGTCGCCCCGGTGCTGTCCCTGACCGAGGCCCCGCACCACCCCCACCTGGCCGCCCGATCCACCTTCACCGACCACGGCGGCATCACCCAGCCCGCACCCGCGCCCCGGTTCTCCGCGACCCCCGCCTCGGTACGCCGCCCGCCCGCGCTGCCCGGCGCCGACACCGCGGACGTGGCGCGCGACTGGGACGTACCCGACCTGGCGTCCGACCACCCGACGAAGGACCTCGCATGAAGCGGCAGATCTTCGCCCCCGAGCACGACGCGTTCCGCGAGACCGTGCGCGCCTTCCTCGCCAAGGAGGTGCTGCCGCACTACGAACAGTGGGAGAAGGACGGCATCGTCTCCCGCGACGCCTGGCTGGCGGCCGGCAGACAGGGGCTGCTCGGGCTCGCCGTGCCCGAGGAGTACGGCGGTGGCGGCACCGACGACTTCCGCTACAGCGCCGTCCTGGCCGAGGAGTTCACCCGCGCGGGCACCCCCGGACTCGCCCTCGGCCTGCACAACGACATCATCGGCCCGTACCTGACCGGCCTGGCCACCGAGGAGCAGAAGCGCCGCTGGCTGCCCGGCTTCTGCGACGGCTCGCTGATCACCGCCATCGCCATGACCGAGCCCGGCGCCGGGTCCGACCTCCAGGGCATCCGGACCCACGCCGAGGACCGCGGCGACCACTGGCTGCTCAACGGCTCCAAGACCTTCATCTCCAACGGCATCCTCGCCGACCTGGTGATCGTCGTCGCCCGCACCACCCCCGAGGGCGGCGCGCACGGACTGTCGCTGCTGGTCGTCGAGCGCGGCACGGACGGCTTCGAACGCGGCCGCAACCTCGACAAGATCGGGCAGAAGGCGCAGGACACGGCCGAGCTGTTCTTCCGCGACGTGCGGGTGCCCAAGGAGAACCTGCTCGGCGAGCTCAACGGCGCCTTCGGGCACCTGATGACGAACCTCGCCCAGGAGCGGCTGAGCATCGCCGTCGCCGCGATCGCCGCCGCCGAGCACCTGCTGGAGATCACCGTCCGGTACGTCAAGGAGCGCGAGGCCTTCGGCCGGCCGCTGGCCACCAAGCAGCACATACGCTTCGAGGCCGCCGAGATGGCCACCGAGTGCGCCGTCACCCGCGCGTTCCTCGACCGCTGCGTCGAGGAGCACACCGGCGGCGGACTCGACGCCGTGCACGCCTCCATGGCCAAGTGGTGGGCCACCGAGCTGCAGAAGCGCGTCGCCGACCGCTGCCTGCAACTGCACGGCGGCTACGGCTACATGACCGAGTACCCGGTCGCCAGGGCATTCACCGACGGCCGCATCCAGACCATCTACGGCGGGACCACCGAGATCATGAAAGAGATCATCGGCCGTTCCCTGCTCGCCTGACCCTCATCGAAAGGCTTTCCCGTGAGCACCGAAGCGTACGTGTACGACGCGATCCGCACCCCGCGCGGCCGCGGCAAGGCGAACGGCGCCCTGCACGGCACCAAGCCCGTCGACCTCGTCGTCGGGCTCATCCACGAGATCCGCGACCGGTTCCCCGGCCTCGACCCGGCGGCGATCGACGACATCGTCCTCGGTGTGGTCAGCCCGCTGGGCGACCAGGGCTCCGTCCTCCCGCGGATCGCCGCCATCGCCGCGGGACTGCCGGACACCGTCGCCGGCGTGCAGGAGAACCGCTTCTGCGCGTCCGGCCTGGAGGCGGTCAACATGGCCGCCGCCAAGGTCCGCTCCGGCTTCGAGGACCTCGTCCTGGCGGGCGGCGTCGAGTCCATGTCCCGGGTGCCGATGGGTTCCGACGGCGGCGCCTGGTTCAACGACCCGATGACCAACATCGCCACCGACTTCGTGCCGCAGGGCATCGGCGCCGACCTGATCGCCACCATCGAGGGCTTCACCCGCCGGGACGTCGACGAGTACGCGGCGCTGTCGCAGGAGCGGGCGGCCACGGCGTGGAAGGAGGGCCGCTTCGACCGGTCCGTCGTCCCGGTGAAGGACCGCAGCGGCCTGGTCGTCCTCGACCACGACGAGCACCCGCGCCCCGGCACCACCGCCGACTCCCTGGCCGGGCTCAAGCCCTCCTTCGCGGACATCGGCGAACTCGGCGGCTTCGACGCCGTCGCGCTGCAGAAGTACCACTGGGTCGAGAAGATCGACCACGTCCACCACGCGGGCAACTCCTCCGGCATCGTCGACGGCGCCTCGCTGGTCGCGATCGGCTCCAAGGAGGTGGGGGAGCGCTACGGCCTCACCCCGCGCGCCCGGATCGTGGCCGCCGCCGTCTCCGGTTCCGAGCCCACCATCATGCTCACCGGCCCGGCGCCCGCCACCCGCAAGGCCCTCGCCAAGGCCGGGCTGACCATCGACGACATCGACCTCGTCGAGATCAACGAGGCATTCGCCGCGGTCGTCCTGCGCTTCGTGAAGGACATGGGCCTGTCCCTGGACAAGGTCAACGTCAACGGCGGCGCGATCGCGCTCGGCCACCCCCTCGGCGCGACCGGCGCGATGATCCTCGGCACGCTCGTCGACGAACTGGAGCGCCAGGACAAGCGCTACGGCCTCGCCACGCTGTGCGTGGGCGGCGGCATGGGCATCGCGACGATCGTCGAGCGCATCTGAATACCGGCGAACCGCACGCGACTTCTACGGAGACCCCCTCATGACCGAGAGCACCACCATCCGCTGGGAACAGGACGACACCGGCGTCGTCACCCTCGTCCTGGACGACCCCGACCAGTCCGCGAACACCATGAACCAGGCGTTCCGGGATTCCCTCGCCGCGGTCACCGACCGCCTGGAGGCGGAGCAGGACGCCATCCGCGGCGTGATCGTCACCTCCGCCAAGAAGACCTTCTTCGCGGGCGGCGACCTGCGCGACCTGATCCGGGTCACCCCGGACACCGCGCAGGAGCTGTTCGACGGCGGCATGGCCATCAAGCGCAACCTGCGCCGCATCGAGACCCTCGGCAAGCCGGTCGTCGCGGCGATCAACGGCGCGGCCCTGGGCGGCGGTTACGAGATCGCCCTGGCCTGCCACCACCGCGTCGCCCTGGACGCCCCCGGCTCGAAGATCGGGCTCCCCGAGGTCACCCTCGGCCTGCTCCCCGGCGGCGGTGGCGTGGTCCGCACCGTACGCCTGCTCGGCATCACCGACGCGCTGCTGAAGGTGCTGCTGCAGGGCACCCAGTACGACCCGCGGCGCGCGCTGGACAACGGCCTGGTCGACGAGGTCGCCGCGACCCCGGACGAACTCCTCGCCAAGGCCCGCGCGTTCATCGACGCCCACCCCGAGTCGCAGCAGCCCTGGGACCGGCCCGGCTACCGCATCCCCGGCGGCACGCCCGCCAACCCCAAGTTCGCCGCCAACCTGCCCGCCTTCCCGGCCAACCTGCGCAAGCAGACCGCCGGCGCCCCCTACCCGGCCCCGCGCAACATCCTCGCCGCGGCGGTCGAGGGCTCCCAGGTCGACTTCGAGACCGCCCAGGCCGTCGAGGCCCGCTACTTCGTGGAGCTGGCCGCCGGGCAGACCTCGAAGAACATGATCCAGGCGTTCTTCTTCGACCTCCAGGCCGTCAACTCCGGCGCCAACCGCCCGAAGGGCGTCGAGCCCCGCCGGGTCCGCAAGGTCGCCGTGCTCGGCGCGGGCATGATGGGCGCGGGCATCGCCTACTCGTGCGCCCGCGCGGGCATCGAGGTCGTCCTGAAGGACGTCTCCGCCGAAGCTGCCGCCAAGGGCAAGGGCTACTCCGAGAAGCTGTGCGCCAAGGCCGTCTCGCGCGGCCGTACCACCCAGGAGAAGGCGGACGCGCTGCTCGCCCGCATCACCCCCACCGCCGACCCGCAGGACCTGGCGGGCTGCGACGCGGTCATCGAGGCCGTCTTCGAGGACCCGGCGCTCAAGCACAAGGTGTTCCAGGAGATCCAGCACATCGTCGAGCCGGACGCGCTGCTGTGCTCCAACACCTCCACCCTGCCGATCACCGCGCTCGCCGAAGGCGTCGAACGGCAGGCCGACTTCATCGGACTGCACTTCTTCTCGCCCGTCGACAAGATGCCCCTGGTCGAGATCATCAAGGGCGAGCGCACCGGCGAGGAGGCGCTGGCGCGCGCCTTCGACCTGGTCCGGCAGATCAAGAAGACGCCGATCGTGGTCAACGACTCGCGCGGCTTCTTCACCTCACGGGTCATCGGCCACTTCATCAACGAGGGCGTCGCGATGGTCGGCGAGGGCATCGAGCCCGCGTCGGTCGAGCAGGCGGCGGCGCAGGCCGGCTACCCCGCGAAGGTCCTGTCGCTGATGGACGACCTGACGCTCACCCTCCCGCGCAAGATCCGGGGCGAGTCGAAGCGGGCCGTCGAGGAGGCGGGCGGCACCTGGCCCACGCACCCCGCCGAGGCCGTCATCGACCGCATGGTCGACGAGTTCGGCCGCCCCGGCCGCAGCGGCGGCGCCGGCTTCTACGAGTACGGGGAGGACGGCAAGCGCCTGCGCCTGTGGCCGGGGCTGCGCGAACACTTCACCGAGCCCGGCCACCGGATCCCCTTCGAGGACATGCAGGAACGCATGCTGTTCTCCGAGGCGCTCGACACCGTCCGGCTGCTGGAGGAGGGCGTCCTGACCTCCGTCGCCGACGCCAACATCGGCTCGATCTTCGGCATCGGCTTCCCCGGCTGGACCGGCGGCGTGCTGCAGTACATCAACGGCTACGACGGCGGCGCCGGGGCAGGCGTCGGCCTGCCCGGCTTCGTCGCCCGCGCCCGCGAGCTCGCCGAGCGCTACGGCGACCGGTTCACCCCGCCGGCGCTGCTGGTGGAGAAGGCGGAGAAGGGGGAGACCTTCACCGACGCGCGCTGACCCCGGCCCGCGGTCACCGCGGCCGTCCCACGCCCCCGCCCCCGCCGGCCCGGACCTCCGGTGCGGCGGGGGCGTGCCGTGCGCCGGGCGGGGCGGGCAGGGCCGGTCGGCCCCTGGCGAAGCGCGGGCGGCGCGTCCACCCTGAGGATGCGGGAACCCGTCGAATCCGCCAGGGGGGCGTCATGTCACAGCCACGGCCGGTCCTCAGGAGACTGCTCACCGTCTCGTCCGCCTGGGTCCTCGGCGGCACCGCCGTCCTGGTCTTGGCACCGGCCGCGGCCGCCGAACCGGCCACCCCGGTCACCTATCCCCCGGCCTCCACCGCGACCCGCTACTCCGGCCTCGCCTTCGACGCCTGCACCGCCCCGCCGCTGACCACGCTGCAGGCCTGGAGCACCTCCCCGTACCGGGCCCTCGGCGTCTACGTCTCGGGCGTCAACCGCACCTGCGCGCAGCCGGAGCTGACCTCGTCCTGGGTGGCCTCCGCGGCCCGGCTGAAGTGGCGGCTGCTGCCCGTCCACAAGGGCCTGCAGCCGCCCTGCGGGGCCCGCCCCACCGACGACAAGATCAGCACCACCCCGGCGACGGCCCGCGGCCAGGGCACCGCCGCTGCCAAGGAGGCCGTCACCGCGGCCAAGGCGCTCGGCATGCTGCCCGGCAGCGCGCTGTACAACGACATCGAGCACTACAGCCAGACCGACACCGCCTGCCGCACCGCCGTCCTGTCGTACCTCTCCTCCTGGACCAAGGAACTGCACCGCGTCGGATACGTCTCCGGCGTCTACATGAACCTCAACCTCGGCGCCAAGCAGCTCGCCGACGCGTACACCTCCACCGCGTACGCGCGGCCGGACGCCCTGTGGATCGCCCGCTACGACGGCGTCGACTCCCTCAAGGGCTGGTCCGGCGTCGCCGACGCCAAATGGGCCGTGCACCAGCGCGCCAAGCAGTTCCGCGGCGGCCACGACGAGACGTACGGCGGTGTCACCCTGAACATCGACACCGACCGCCTCGACGCGCCCGTCGCCACGGTCGCCCTGCCCTACCAGGTCACCGGCACCGCCCCGCTCAACGCCCGCACCGGCCCCGCGACCAGCTACCCGATCGCCGCGACGTACGCGCCGGGCTCCGCCCTGAAGGTGGTCTGCCAGGCACCCGGCGGCAAGGTCGGCACCACGTCCGTCTGGGACCGGCTGGCCAATGGCGCCTACGTCTCCGACCGCTACGTCAGCACCCCCTCCGGCACCGGCTACAGCGCGCCCCTGCCGCGCTGCGCCTACCCGTACCAGGTGACGGCCCCGGCCGGGCTGACCGAACGCAGCGGCCCCGGCACCGGCTACCCGGCCGTCGGCACCTCACCGGGCGGCGCCCTGGCCTGGGTCACCTGCCGGCGCACCGGCTCGACCGTCGGCACCACGAACATCTGGGACCGCCTGGACAACGGCCACTACGTCTCCGACCGCTACGTGGCGACCCCCAGCACCGCGACCTACGGCAAGCCCGCTCCCCGCTGCTGAGCGCCGGCTCAGACGGGCCGGCCCTCCCGCGGCTCGGACAGCCACTGGTGCAGCTCCTCCTTCAACGACCGCTGGAACGTCGTCAGGAGGGCCTGCACCACCAGCGGCTGCATGTGCGCGGAGAGCGTCTTCACGTCCTGCTGGTCCCGCTCGGAGACCTCGCCCCGGAACAGCCGCGACAGCTCGCGCGCGGCCGCCCGCGAGTGCTCCACCAGGACCGACCGGGCCGCGAGGATGGCGTCGTGGGACAGCGGCACGTCCAGCAGTTCCACGGCGAGCCGGAGCTGACCGCAGTCGACGCGGTAGCCGTCCCCGTCGGGCCGGACGACGTTCATGGCCGCCAGCCGCTCCAGGTCGTCCTCGTCCAGCGGCCGCCCCGCCCGGCGCCGCAACTCCTCGGGGGCCAGCGTCTCCACCGCGTCCGGCGCCCAGGAGGCCACCACGGCCCGGTGGATGGCCAGGTCCCGGTGGCTCAGGTCCGGCGGCAGCTGCCCCATGTAGCGCTCGATCGCGGCCAGCGTCATGCCCTGGCGCTGCAACTCCTCGATGAGCGCCAGCCGGGCCACGTGCCGCGGCCCGTAGCGGCCCACCCGCCGAGGACCGATCACCGGCGGCGGCAGCAGCCCCTTGGTGCTGTAGAACCGGACCGTGCGGACCGTGATCCCGGCCCGCGCGGCCAGTTCGTCGATCGTGAGCGTCGGCTCCTCGGCGTCGGTCGTCATGTGCAGCAGTATCGCTGTCACACCAGTACTGCGAAACCTCGCGGGCCGCGCCGGTACCGAGCCGGCCGGGCACCGCCGGTCTCCTGTCGCCGGTCACCGGCAGGGCCTGGGGTGGGCCCATGGCAGAGATCACCCGCGCCGGGGGCGAGCCCGCGTGAGCCGGGACATCGACGTGCTCGTCCTGGGCGGCGCGGGCGTGGACACCGTGATCCGCGTGCCGGCGCTGCCGCTCCCGTACGCCGACAGCTACCTGATCGACTCCGGCATCCACACCCGCGCCGGGCAGACCGGCGACTTCGTCGCCCTGGGCCTGGCCGCGCTCGGCCTGCGCACCCACCACCTCGACTCGCTGGGCGACGACCCCGAGGGCGACCTGGTCCGCGCCCTGCACGAGGAGCGGGGCGTCCCGCTGACCGCGGTGCCGCAGCCCGCCGGGACCAGACGCGCGGTCAACCTCGTCGGCCCCGACGGCCGGCGCCTGTCGCTGTACGACGGGACCCGCGGGCACGACGACGACCGGTTCCCGGAGCCGGAGCTGCGCGCCCTGGCCGGCGCGAGCCGCCACGCCCACGTCGCGATCACCCACCCGTGCGCGCACGCCCTGCCGCTGCTGCGCGAGTGCGGGGTGACCGTCTCCACCGACCTGCACGACTGGGACGGCGAGAACCCGTACCACGAGCCGTTCGCCCACCGGTCGGACCTGGTCTTCCTGTCCGCCGCCGCGCTCGGCGACCCGGAGCGGACCATGCGCCGCATCGCGGAGCGGGGCCGGGCCCGGATCGTCGTCGCCACGGCCGGCGCCGAAGGCGCCCACCTGCTCGCGGACGGGCAGCTGACCCGCGTACCGGCCGTCGCGCCGCCCGCCGCGGTGGTGGACTCCAACGGCGCCGGCGACGCCTTCGCCGCCGCGTTCCTCTTCGGCCACCTGCCCGGCGAGCCGCCGCGGCGCTGCGCCCTGTACGGCGCGGTGGCCGGCGCGCACGCCTGCACGGTGCCGGCCACCCGGACGGAGGCGATCAGCCGTGACGAACTCCTGACCAGGGCCGCCGGCCCGCACCCGGCGGACCCGGCCCCGCTGCGGGCCCCGCAGGGCCGGACGCCTGGATAGGCCACGCCGGGCCCGGTAGGCGCGCCGGGCCGGGCACGCCGGGCCCGGCGCCCCGGTGGGCCCCCGCCGGGCCCGGGCGGCCCGGCGGGGAACCGCGGCCGCGGCTCAGTGCACGTCGTTCGTGGCCGCGATCTTCTTCCACGACTTCGGCTGCGCCACGGCCGCCGACGGCCGGGCGAGGGACGCGTCCCGCGCCGCGGGCGCCGCCGGCTTCGACGGCTCGAACAGCCAGGTGTCGAAGAGCGCGGACAGCGACTTGCCGGAGACCCGCTCGGCGTAGGCCCGGAAGTCGGCGACCGAGGCGTTGCCGTAGGCGTGCTCCTGCGGCCAGCCCTTCAGGATCGCGAAGAACGCGTCGTCGCCGACCTCCTCCCTCAGCGCCTGCACGGCCAGCGCGCCCCGGTCGTACACGGCGGCGGAGAACTGGTTGTCGGGGCCGGGATCGCCGGGCGCGACCGTCCAGAACGGGTCGTCGGCCGGGTGCGAGGCGTACACGTAGTCGGCGAGCTCCCGCGTGGTGCCCTCGCCCTCGTGCTCGGACCACAGCCACTGCGCGTACCGCGCGAAGCCCTCGTTGAGCCAGATGTCCTTCCAGCCCTTGAGGGACACCGAGTCGCCGTACCACTGGTGCGCCAGCTCGTGCACGACCACGGAGGTGTTCGAGCCGTTCGCGAACTGCCGCGGGCTGTAGTAGACGCGGGTCTGCGTCTCCAGCGCGAACCTGGTGGTGGTGTTGGGCACGTACCCGCCGGCCGAGGCGAACGGATATGGCCCGAAATAGCCGCTGAGCCAGTCCACCAGCTCCCCGGTGCGCTCGACGCTCGCCCGCGCGGCGCCGTCGTTGTCGCCGAGGTCCTTGCTGTAGGCGTTGACGACGGGCACCCCGCCGTCCGAGGCGCTGGTCGTGATGTCGAACCGGCCCACGGCCAGCGTGGTGAGGTAGGTCGCCTGCGGCTTGTTCTCGCGCCAGTTCCACCGGGTCCAGCCCAGGCGTGAACTCGTCGACTGCAGGGTGCCGTTGGAGATGGCCTGGGTGCCGTCCGGCACGGCCACCGACACGTCGTAGGTCGCCTTGTCGAGCGGGTGGTCGTTGCTGGGGAACCACCACCAGGCCGCCTCCGGCTCGTCCGCCGCCACCGCTCCGTCCGGGGTGCGGTGCCAGGTGGAGAAGCCGTACGCGCTCTTCGTGGACGGCACTCCGCTGTAGCGGACGACCACGGTGACCGGCGTGCCCTTGGGCAGCGGCGTCTTCGGGGTGATCTCCAGCTCGTGCGGGCCGGAGGCGGCGAAGGCGGCCTTGGCGCCGTTGACCCGCACCTCGCTCACGTCGAGCAGGAAGTCCAGGTCGAACCGGGACAGGTCCTGGGTGGTGCGCGCCAGGATCGTCGCCGTGCCCTCCAGCTCGTCGGTCGTGGGCTGGTACCGCAGCCTCAGGTCGTAGTGGGAGACGTCGTATCCGCCGTTGCCGTAGGCCGGGTAGTAGGGGTCGCCGATGCCCGGAGCGCCGGGGGAGAAGCTCGCGGCCGATGCCGGGATCGCCAGCAACAACAAGGCCGCAGCGAGTGCGCCCGGCGCGATGATTCTGCGGTGCACGAAAGGCTCCAAGTCGTAGGAACACTGGGTCTGTTCGAGCCTATTGAGTCCCTGGGGACACGAACCTGTCCACGGCGCCCTCCGCCACACGATCGCCATCCGGCCGTCACGAACCGACCGGCCCACCGGCGTCACCTGCCCCTTCGTTCGTCCGATTGCCGTCTTTTTCGCTGGAGTTGACCGATGTAGCGTCCGCGCATGCGCTTCACGACCTGGAGACCGCTCGCGGCGGCGGCCGTCGCCGCCCTGATGGCCGCATTCCTCACCCCGGCCGCGGCCCACGCCACCCCTCGGGAGAGCCGCCCCGTCTACTCCTACGAGGACGCCGTCCGCGAGGCCGTCTGGGTGGACACCGGGCTCGACGGCGACGGCGACGGCAGGCACGACCGCGTCGCCGCCGACATCGTCCGGCCCCGCGAACCCGCCCGGCAGGGCCGCAAGGTGCCCGTCATCATGGACGCCAGCCCCTACTACTCCTGCTGCGGACGCGGCAACGAGAGCCAGAAGAAGACGTACGACGCCGACGGCGACATCCTGCGGATGCCGCTGTTCTACGACAACTACTTCGTCCCGCGCGGCTACGCCTTCGTCGGCGTCGACCTCGCCGGCACCAACCGCTCCGACGGCTGCGTGGACGTCGGCGGCCGCTCCGACGTCCGCTCCGCGAAGGCCGTCGTCGACTGGCTGGGCGGGCGCGCCAAGGCCTACACCACCCGCACCGGCACCACCCCGGCCCGCGCCGACTGGAGCAACGGCAGAACCGGCATGATCGGCAAGAGCTGGGACGGCACCATCGCCAACGGCGTCGCCGCGACCGGCGTCGAGGGCCTGAAGACGATCGTCCCGATCAGCGCCATCTCCTCCTGGTACGACTACTACTTCCAGCAGGGCGCCCCGCTGTACGACTCCGGCCCCGACTGGCTGTCCGACTACGTCGACAGCCCCGAAGCCCGCGCCAGGTGCGCCGCCGTCCAGCGGAAACTCGTCGACGGCGCCCCGCGCACCGGCGACTGGACGCCCCTGTGGACCGAGCGCGACTACGTGAAGGACGCCTCGAAGGTCAGGGCCAGCGTCTTCCTGGTCCACGGCATGCAGGACCTCAACGTCCGCACCAAGCACCTCGGCCAGTGGTGGGACGCCCTCGCCCGGCACGGCGTCCAGCGCAAGATCTGGCTCTCCCAGACCGGCCACGTCGACCCGTTCGACTTCCGCCGCGCGGCCTGGGTCGACACCCTGCACCGCTGGTTCGACCACGAACTGCTCGGCTACGACAACGGCGTCGACCGCGAGCCCATGGCCGACGTGGAACGCCACCCGGACCAGTGGACCACCTCGAAGACCTGGCCGCCGCGCGGCACCGCCGCCACGACCCTGCACCCGGCCCGCGGCAGCGAGCCCGGCGTCGGCACCCTCGGCCCGGCCACCGCTTCCGGCACCGAGACGTTCACCGACGACCCGGCGCGCGACGAGACCGACTGGGCCGCCGACATCGACCGGACCACCCCCGACAAGGCGGGCTTCGTCACCCGGCCGCTCAGCCGCGACCTGCGCCTGTCCGGCTCCTCCCGCGTCACCGTCACCGCCACCCCGACCACCCCGACGGCCCACCTCTCCGCCGTCCTGGTCGACCTCGGCCCCGACACCGTCCGCGACTACGCCGACGCCGGCGAGGGCATCACCACCCTCACCGACCGCACCTGCTGGGGCGCGAGCACCGCGGCCGACAGCGCCTGCTACAAGGAGACGCGGGCGAAGACGGCCGACGTCGCCCACACCGTGTTCAGCCGCGGCTGGGCCGACCTCGGCACCTACGCCTCCGGCCGCAAGGGCGTCCCGCTCACGCCGGGCAGGGCTTACACCATCACCGTCGACCTCGCCGCCACCGACCACGTCGTCCCGGCCGGCCACCGCCTCGCCCTGATCGTCGCGGGCACCGACAAGGACCTCGTCGACCCGCCCGCCGACACCCCGGCGCTCACCCTCGACCTGTCCGGCACCTCCGCCCGCGTTCCCCTGGTCGGCGGCGCGGCGGCGTTCGCCCGCGCCACCTCCGGCACCGCACCGCACGCGCCCGCGGCGACCCACGGACCGCGGGCGCGGCACACCCCGCAGCGGGTCCCGTAGCGCCCGCCGCTCAGGCGGCCGGGCACGCCAGCCCGGCCGCCTCCTCGGCGCAGCCCCAGGCCACCGTGACGCCCGCCCCGCCGTGCCCGTAGTTGTGCACCAGCACCCGCCCGTCCGGCAGTTGCCCGCGCTCCAGCCGGACCGCGTCCCGCGCGGGCCTGAGCCCCACCCGGTGCCCCAGCACCCGCGCCCCGGCGATCTCCGGCCGCAGCGCCGCGCACCGGCGCACGATCGCCTCGGCGACCGCCGGATCCGGCTCGGTCGACCACACGTCCTCCTCGGCCGTGCCGCCCAGCAGCAGCCGGCCCGGCTGCGGGAAGACGTACGCCATCTCCCCGTCGGCGCCGGTCGAGACCGTCCAGGTGCGGATCCCGGGGTTCTCCACCACGACCAACTGCCCGCGCACCGGCCGCACCGACGGATCCGGCACCAGGTCGCGGGCGCCCAGACCGGTGCAGTTGACCACCACCCCGGCGTCCGCCTCCGCGAGAGCGGACACCGTACGCTCCTCGACGGTTCCGCCCGCCCGCACCAACCGCTCCCGCAGCCAGGACAGATGGGCCGTCATGTCGATCAGCGGCAGCCGCGCCCACAGCCCGGAGCCGGCGTACTCCGCGGCCGTCGCCGCGCGCAGCCCCGGCAGCCGCGTGGCCGCCCACGCCGCGGTGGAGTCCAGGTCCGTCTCGCCCAGTACCCCTTCGACCATGCGTACGCCGGTCGTCTCCGGCCGGGCCGCCGACTCCTCGTACACCTCCAGCGACCGCAGGGCCCACGCGCGGGCCCGCTCCGGCGGCTCGATCCGGTACGGCCACCACAGGGCGCCCGCGACCGCCGAGGTGGTCCGCCCGGCCGGATCCCGCGTCCACACCCGCACCCGCACACCCCGCTCGGCGAGGACCACGGCCGTGGTCAGCCCGATGATCCCGGCGCCGACCACGACGACATCGCTGTTCGATCCGCTCTCCATGCGGGGACGGTAACGGAATGTGCCATGCCGTGCTCGGAGTGGATCCGCGGCGGGAATACTCACAGCATGTCTGCCGAGTACGCGACCTTCGGCCTGGCACCGGCGATGCGGGCCGGTGGCGTCCTCGCCGACGGCGCCTACCAGATCCACCGGGACTTCGTGGACTTCGTCGTCGACGGGCGCCCCCTGCTGTTCCGCCTGTCCGACCTCGACGCCGTCTCCCCGCTCGCCTCAGACGTCCCGCCCGCCATCTTCACCGAACAGGTCCGCGGCCTGCTGCTGGAGGCCGAGGCACCGCTGCCCGGCGGCCGGCACATCATCTACGGCTGCCCCGAGTGCGCGGACCTCGCGTGCGGTGCCGTCACCGCCGTGATCGACCGGGACGGGGACGACTACATCTGGCGGGACTTCGCCTGGCAGACCGCCCCGCAGGCCGACCTGGAGCTCAACGGCTACCACGGCACAGGGCCCTTCCGGTTCCGCGGCGAGGACTACCGGCAGGCGCTCGGCGCCCTCCTCGACGGCGACGCCCCCGGCACGCGCCGCCGCGTCCTGCTGATCGGCGCCCGCGTCGCCGTCCTCGCCAGGCTCGCCGCCGCGCTGCGCACCATCGGCATCGGCGCCGACATCGCCCACGACGCCGACGGGGTGCCCGCCGAGGAACTCCGCGGCTACGGCGCCGTCGTCTTCGGCCGCGCGGTCGGCGAGGAGCAGCGCGCCGCCGTGCGCCGCTGCTTCGAGCGGGCCGGCGTCGACGTGGCCTGCGTCGCCGCTCTCGCGCCGGTCGTCCCCGTCCTCGTCGCCCAGATCGAACAGGCCCTGGACCGCGGCCCCGTGGAGCGGCGCCGGCTGACCGGCCTGGCGGTCTCCGGCGGCGAGGCGCGCGTCGAGGTCACCTCGCCGTGCCGGGTGCGGCTGACCGCGTACCGCCTGGACCGCCTCAACCGCACCCGCACCGTCGACGTCTTCGACGGCGTCCTCGAAGCGGGCGGCCACCGCGTCCCCCTGGACACCGGGGCGGTGAAGGGGGAGGCCTTCGTGGTGGCGCGCACCGCGGGGAACGTGCTGGTGGCGCCGGTGACCCGCGGAGACGGGCGGGACGGCGGCGAGAACGGTGGGGACCGGGCGAGACATTAGGATCGAGGGCCTGATGACTGCCACCCTCGTCGCCAAGAACCTCGCCGCCGGGCACGGCGACCGCTCCCTGTTCGCCGGGCTCGACCTCGTCGTCGCGCCCGGTGACGTGATCGGGCTGGTCGGAGCCAACGGCGCGGGCAAGTCCACGCTGCTCAGGATGCTCGCCGGGCTGCTCACGCCCGAAGAGGGCGAACTGCGGCTGTCCCCGCCGACGGCGACCGTCGGCCACCTGCCGCAGGAGCCGGAGCGGCGGCCCGGCGAGACGGTCCGGGAGTTCCTCGGCCGCCGTACCGGCGTCGCCGAGGCGCAGCGCGCGATGGACGAGGCCACGCAGGCCCTCGTCGACGGCGCGCCCGGCGCCGACGACGCCTACGCCACCAGCCTGGAGCACTGGCTCGGCCTCGGCGGCGCCGACCTGGACGAGCGGGCCGAGGAGGTCGCCGCGTCCCTCGGCCTGACCGTGGACCTGGACCAGCCGATGACATCCCTGTCCGGCGGCCAGGCGGCCCGCGCCTCGCTCGCCTCCCTGCTGCTGTCCCGCTACGACGTCTTCCTGCTCGACGAGCCCACCAACGACCTCGACCTGGACGGGCTGGAACGCCTCGAACGCTTCGTGACCGGCCTGCGGGCCGGCACCGTGCTGGTCAGCCACGACCGCGAGTTCCTCGCCCGCACGGTCACCAAGGTCCTCGAACTCGACCTGGCGCAGCGGCAGATCACCCTCTACGGCGGCGGCTACGAGGCCTACCTGGAGGAGCGCGAGACCGCCCGCCGGCACGCCCGCGACGACTACGAGGAGTACGCCGACAAGCGGGCGGCGCTGCAGGACCGGGCGCAGACGCAGCGCTCCTGGATGGACAAGGGCGTGAGGAACGCGCGCCGCAAGGCCGGGAACGACAACGACAAGATCGGCCGCAAGTTCCGCAGCGAGGCCAGCGAGAAGCAGGCCGCGAAGGCCCGGCAGACCCAGCGCATGATCGAACGGCTGGAGGTCGTCGAGGAGCCGCGCAAGGAGTGGGAGCTGCGGATGGAGATCGCGTCGGCGCCGCGCTCCGGCGCGGTGGTCGCCGCCCTGCGGGACGCCGAGGTGCGGCGCGGCGGCTTCACCTTCGGGCCGGTGTCCCTGCAGATCGACTGGGCGGACCGGGTGGCGGTGACCGGCGCGAACGGCGCCGGCAAGTCGACGCTGCTCGGCGCCCTGCTGGGCCGGGTGCCGCTGGACGCCGGGCACGCCGCCCTGGGCTCCGGCGTCCTGGTCGGCGAGGTCGACCAGGCCCGCAGGCTGTTCCACGGTCCGCAGGCCCTGCTGGACGCGTTCTGCGCCGCCGTCCCCGACACCGAGCCGGTCGAGGTCCGCACCCTGCTGGCCAAGTTCGGCCTCAAGGCGGACCACGTGCTGCGCCCCGCGGCGGAGCTCTCCCCGGGCGAACGCACCCGGGCCGCGCTGGCCCTGCTCCAGGGCCGGGGCGTCAACCTGCTGGTGCTCGACGAGCCGACCAACCACCTCGACCTGCTGGCCATCGAGCAACTGGAGTCCGCCCTCGACGCCTACCAGGGCACCCTGCTGCTGGTCACCCACGACCGCCGGATGCTGGACGCGGTCCGGGTGACCCGCCGCCTGGAGGTGGCGGACGGCAAGGTGACCGAGTCCTCCTAGACGCCCGTCACGTCGACGTAGTCACCGGAGGCCTTGGCCGGTCCGGTGGTGCCGGTGCCGGCGAAGCTCCAGCGCCAGTAGCCGTCGGCGGTGGCCGTCACCGTGGTCTTCAGGGCGCCGCCGGTGCCGCTGGTCACCGTCTTCACGGTGGTGTACGTGGTGGTGCCGGCCTTGCGGAACTGGAGCTTCACCGACTGGCCCGCGTACCCGCTGTAGGTGCCGCCCTTGCCCCAGTCGGCGCGGGTCAGCGCGCCCTTGACGGTGAGGACGCCGCCCTTGGCCACCGGCTCGGGGGTGGCGTCGACGGTCAGCCGGCCGGCGCGCTTCATCACGAAGGTGCCCGCGCTGTCCTTGTCGACGTAGTCGAAGTCGTTGGCGTCCACGGACGTCCAGATGTGCCAGGTACCCGCGTCGGCGTTGATCAGCATCGCGTTCGGGTCGATGGTGATGTCGGCGGTGCAGGTGGAGGTGGTGCCGCTTCCGGAGACCGGGGCGCAGGTCAGCGGAGTGTCGGAACCGGGGCCCGCGAAGCCGTCGGGGTCGTCGAAGGAGCCGTGGTAGAGCCAGCCGTAGGCGTCCTTGATGCCGGAGTCGTCGGTGGCGCTGATGCTGAGGGTGACCGTCTTCTTCGCCGTCGCGCCCAGCACGACCGGTTGGCCGCCGTTGACGACGGCCAGGAGGACCTGGGTGTCTCCCGTACCGGAATCGGCCCGGGCGGCCGTCGTGGCGAGGGCGGACAGAACCATCGCGCCCGACAGGGCCGCGACGGCGGAACGTCTGAACATGTGTCCCCACAAGGTGAGTTGTTCCGCCCGGAAACAGGCAGAGGCCGAAGCCGGTCGCATCATAGTGATCCGGCCGCCTCGGGAACACGGCTTCCCGGGGCCGGGGCCGGACGGCGTGACCCGCCCGGCCCCGGCCCCCGCCGGTCAGCGCTGTCGCTTCTTCGGGTCGACCAGCCCGGCCCGCCGCAGCGCGTCGGCCATCGCGCTGTTCGCCGGCGCGGGCGCCTGGCGGGAGCCCTGACCGGCACCCCGGCCCTGGCCGCCGCCGCTCCGGCCCTGGCCGCCGCCGCCACCGCCCTGGCGGCGCTGCTGCGGCGGGCGCTGGCCGCGCTGGCGCCGCTCGCCCCCGTCGCCCGGCCGCCCGTCCTGCGGGGCGGCCTCGTCGTCGAGCCGCAGCGTCAGCGAGATGCGCTTGCGCGGGATGTCGACGTCGAGGACCTTCACCTTGACGATGTCGCCCGGCTTCACCACGTCCCGCGGGTCCTTGACGAACGTCCTGGACATCGCCGAGACGTGCACCAGCCCGTCCTGGTGGACGCCGACGTCGACGAAGGCGCCGAAGGCGGCCACGTTCGTGACCACGCCCTCCAGGATCATCCCGGAGGACAGGTCGGAGATCTTCTCCACGCCCTCCTTGAAGACGGCCGTCCTGAACGCCGGACGCGGGTCACGGCCCGGCTTCTCCAGTTCCTTCAGGATGTCGGTCACGGTCGGCAGACCGAACGTCTCGTCGACGAAGTCGTCCGGCCGCAGCGACCGCAGCACCGACGTGTTGCCGATCAGCGCGGCGACGTCCTGCCCGGTCGTCTTCACCATCCGCCGCACCACCGGGTACGCCTCCGGGTGCACGCTGGAGCCGTCCAGCGGGTCGCCGCCGCGGATGCGCAGGAAGCCCGCGCACTGCTCGTACGCCTTCGGGCCCAGGCGGGACACCTTCTTCAGCTCCTGGCGGGAGGTGAAGGGGCCATTGGCGTCCCGGTGCGCCACGATGTTCTCGGCGAGGCCGGAGGTGATGCCGGAGACGCGGGCGAGCAGCGGCGCCGACGCGGTGTTGACGTCGACGCCGACGCCGTTGACGCAGTCCTCCACCACCGCGTCCAGCGAACGCGACAGCTTCACCTCGGACAGGTCGTGCTGGTACTGGCCGACGCCGATCGACTTCGGGTCGATCTTCACCAGTTCGGCCAGCGGGTCCTGGAGCCGGCGAGCGATCGACACCGCGCCGCGCAGCGACACGTCCATGTCGGGCAGTTCCTGCGAGGCGAAGGCGGAGGCCGAGTACACGGAGGCGCCGGCCTCGGACACCATCACCTTGGTGAGCTTCAGCTCCGGGTGCCGGGCGATGAGTTCGCCGGCGAGCTTGTCGGTCTCACGGGACGCGGTGCCGTTGCCGATGGAGATCAGCTCGACCGCGTGCTCCTTCGCCAGCCGGGCCAGCTTGGCGATCGCCTCGTCCCACCGGTTGGCCGGGACGTGCGGGTGGATGACGTCGGTGGCCACCACCTTGCCGGTCGCGTCGACCACGGCGACCTTCACGCCGGTGCGGAAGCCCGGGTCCAGTCCCAGCGTCGCGCGCGTGCCGGCCGGGGCGGCGAGCAGCAGGTCGCGCAGGTTCGCCGCGAACACCCGGACGGCCTCGTCCTCGGCGGCCGTGCGCAGCCGCAGCCGCAGGTCCAGGCCGAGGTGCACCAGGATCCGGGTGCGCCAGGCCCAGCGCACGGTGTCCAGCAGCCACTTGTCGGCGGGCCGCCCGCGGTCGGCGATCCCGAAGCGGTGGGCGATGATCCCCTCGTACGACGAGGGGCCGTCGGTCGGCTCCTCCGGCTCCATGACGAGGTCCAGGACCTCTTCCTTCTCGCCCCGCAGCATCGCCAGGATCCGGTGCGAGGGCAGCTCGGTGAAGGGCTCGGCGAAGTCGAAGTAGTCGGCGAACTTGGCGCCCGCCTCCTCCTTGCCCTCACGGACCTTGGCGGACAGCCGCCCGCGCACCCACATGCGCTCGCGCACCTCGCCGATCAGGTCGGCGTCCTCCGAGAACCGCTCGGTCAGGATCGCGCGGGCGCCGTCCAGGGCGGCCTGCGGATCGGCCACGCCCTTGTCGGCGTCGACGAACGCGGTGGCCGCGGCGAGCGGATCGACCGTCGGGTCGGCCAGCAGCCCCTCCGCGAGCGGTTCGAGGCCGGCCTCGCGGGCGATCTGCGCCTTGGTGCGCCGCTTGGGCTTGTAGGGCAGGTAGATGTCCTCGAGCCGGGCCTTGGTCTCGGCGGCGCGGATCCGGGCCTCCAGCTCCTCGGTGAGCTTGCCCTGCTCGCGCACCGAATCCAGGATCGCCGCCCGCCGCTCCTCCAGCTCCCGCAGATAGCGCAGCCGCTCCTCGATCGTGCGCAGCTGCGCGTCGTCGAGCATCTCGGTCGCTTCCTTGCGGTAGCGGGCGATGAAGGGCACCGTGGAACCGCCGTCGAGCAGTTCCACGGCGGCCCTGACCTGCCGCTCCCGTACGCCGAGCTCCTCGGCGATCCTGCCTTCGATGGAGCCTACGAGGGGTGTCGTCACGATCCCGTACCGCCTTCTCACTGAGGTTGCGCGGCAATTGTGGCAGGCGGCACCGACACTCGGGGATCAGGGCGCACCCGGCGGGCCGGGCGGCGCGGTCAGGCGCCGCGGCCGCGGGCGGTGGAGGAGGCGCCGCCGAAGAGGCGGGCCACCGCGCGGAACGGCAGCGTCACCACGGTGGCGACGGCGCCACCGATCTGCCGCAGGACGTCAGCGATCGCTCGGAACACGTGTCTCCCCTTTCCCTCGCCCGGCCCTCGCGGCCGGGCGAGGTACGGGTACCTCGGCGAGCGCCGGACATGCGTCAGCGCTTGCCGATCAGGTCCGCGGGGAAAGCCCCCGCGGCGAAGGCCGCGCCCGCGAAGGCCGTGCCTAGCTCGGTCAGACGCGCGACGCCGGGCGCGCCCAGGTGCTCGTACGGCGCCCGGTCGAGCCGGTCGGTCTCCGTCTCGATCTCGGTGCGCAGGGCGACGCCCCGCTCGGTCAGCTCGCCGTCCGCGTCCAGCAGCCCGCGCTCGCGCAGCCGGTCGGCGGCCGCGTCCCAGTCCTCCTGGCTCCACCCGCGCGTCACGGACACCCACTTCGGCGTCATCCCCTTGCCGGTGGCGGTGTGCGTCACCACCGCCTCCAGGCCGTCGAGGCCCGCCGACATCAGCACGGCGATGTGTCCGTCGCCCCGGTGCTCGCGCAGCAGTGTGGCCGCGTGGAAGCAGGCCAGGTGCGGCTCGTCGGGGACGGGCAGGTCGGCGTGCGCCGCGTAGAGCGGCCGGCCCGCTCGCGAACACGCCTCGGTGGCCCGCAGCGCGAGCCGGGCGGCCTCCGCCATCTCCGGCGACGCCACGGCCTCCTCGCCCAGCAGCCGGCGCAGCGTCGTGTCGACGGCACGCGCGCGTGCCGCCAGGACCTTCTCGGGCGCGGCGGTCTCCCACACGGCGGGCACGTGCCGGGCCACCAGCTCGTACTTGTAGTTGTGGAAGGCCGCGGCCACCGTGCCCGGCCCGACGGCGCCCATGGCCGCCGCCCGCACGGCGAAGTTGACCGCCTTGGGGTGGGTGATGCCGAGGGCGGCCAGTTCCCTGCCCAGGTCCGGCGAGAAGTAGTGCGTCGCGTGCAGGGAGTTCAGGACGTTTTGACAGCGGCGGCCGGCGAGCGGCTCGAGAACGGCAGTAGTCATACCGTGCACGCTACCGACTGGTTGGTACGCCCTCCAGGGGCGGGAGCCGGATGGCGGGAAAGGCGGGCCGGCGGAGGTTCCGCGCCGGCGGCCGCTTCATCCTGCCGTGGTCCAGGAGAAGCGCGGCTGCCTGCGCTCCAGGAACGCGGCGACGCCCTCCGCGGTGTCGCCGCTGCCGCGGGCCTGCTCGGTCCAGTACGCGTCCCGGTCCGTGCGGCCGTTCGCGAACTCCTTCGCGGCGGCCTGCGTCAGCTGCGAGCGGGACGCCAGGACGCGGGTGAACTCCGCCGCCCGGCCGGCCAGTTCGTCCCCGGGCAGCACCTCGTCCACCAGGCCGGTGCGCAGCGCCCGCCCCGCGTCGATCAACTCGCCGGAGAACAGCAGGTACTTGGCGGTCGCCGGCCCGACCAGCGACACCAGCCGCCGGGTGGAGGAGGAGGGGTAGACGATCCCGAGCTTCGCCGGTGTGACGCCGAACAGCGCGCCCGACTCGGCGAACCGCAGGTCGCAGGCCGCCGCGAGCTGCGATCCGCCGCCCACGCAGTGCCCGCGGATCACCGCCAGCGTCGGCCTGGGGAAGGCGGCGAGGGCCTCCTCGGCGCGCACCGCGAGTTCCTGCGCCTCGGCGGGCGAGCCGCGCAGGGTGGAGATGTCGGCCCCGGCGCAGAACGTGCCGCCCTCGCCGGTCAGGACCAGCGCCCGCACCCGGGGGTCGTCCGCCAGGGCGGACAGCAGCGGCGGCAGGGCGGCCCACATCGCGGCCGTCATGGCGTTGCGCTTGGCCGGGTGGTGGATGACGACGGTGGCGACCGAGTCGGTGACGTCGTGCAGCAGCTGGGGCTCCATGGGCCGGATGCTAGCCGCCCCGACGGCTGCTCGATCGGTAAGGGGTGCGAGCAGGATCGGTCCGGGAGGTGGTCATGCCGTGCGTGAGCGGTCAGAAGTGTTCGATATCTGCTGACTTCTGGTCAGTCGTCCGAAGCGGAGTGTGGCGTTACCAACACTCGGACGCGTGGTGACAATCGAGGGCGAGGGTGGCGACCGGACGATGGACGACCACGGGCGCGGCTTCGGCCCGCGCCACCGCGACGGCGCGCTGGAGTCCCTCGCGCCGCGGCCGCCCGGCGGCCCCATGCCGTACGAGGGCGTCTGGCGGTTCACCGCTCCCGCCGTCGAGGCGTCGGTCCCGCAGGCCCGGCACGCCGTGCGGGACCTGCTGCGCCGCCAGGGCGTGCCCGCCTCCGACGACCTGGTGCAGGGCCTGCTGCTGATCGTCTCGGAACTGGTCACGAACGCCGTCAAACACGCGGCGCTGCTCTCGCCCGTGCTCGCCGTCGAGGTCGCCGTGGGCGCCGAGTGGATCCGGGTGTCCGTGGAGGACAACCACCCCTACCGGCCCACCGCCCTGGAGACCGACCACGGCCGTACCGGCGGGCGCGGGCTGCTGCTGGTGAGCGAGATCACCCGGGAGGCGGGCGGCGCGTGCGAGGTCGCGCACACCGCGAGCGGCGGCAAGGTGATCTGGGCCGCCCTGCCGCTCGGGCCGGTCCGGGGGCGCTGAACGTCACCAGCCCGTCGACGGGTCCGTCAGTTCCCGGATCGCCGGACGGGCCGCGTCCAGCACCGTCATGAACCAGGCCGAGAACCGGTCCGCGGCGTGCCGGCGCGCCAGCTCGGCCGGGCTCACGAAGGCGGTCGCGCCGACCTCCTCCGGATCCGGCCGCAGCGGGGCCTGCACCAGGCCGACGAACAGGTGGTTGTACTCCTGCTCCACCAGGCCCGACTCCGGGTCCGGGTGGTTGTAGCGCACCGTGCCCGCCTCGGCGAGCAGCGAGGGGGACACGCCCAGCTCCTCGAACGTCCGCCGGGCCGCCGCCGCGAACGGCGCCTCGCCGGGGTAGGGGTGACCGCAGCAGCTGTTGGACCACACGCCGGGGGAGTGGTACTTGCCGAGCGCCCGCTGCTGCAGCAGCAGCCGGCCCTGCTCGTCGAAGAGGAACACCGAGAACGCGCGGTGCAGCCGCCCCGGCGGCTGGTGGGCGGCGAGCTTCTCCGCGGTGCCGATCGTCACGCCGTCCTCGTCGACCAGTTCCAGCAAAATCGCCTCTGCGGTGCCGTTCGACGAACTGTGCGTCGCGGTGGCAGGTGTGATCGGCATACCCATCCTTCGCCTCGGTTCTCGCGCCCCCCAAGTCTGCCGTACGCCTCCGGCACTCCCGGAACCCGGCGCGGCGCGCCCGCATGTCCCGCGGGCAGCGGCCACCACCGGCCGGACGCCCGGAGAGGGGCCCGATAGGTGATCGTGCCCGGCCCGGCCGCCGGGGAACCGTCCGGCACGCGGCGCCGCGAACCGGCACGCCGGACCGGCCGCGCCCCGCCCGTGGGGCGCCGAGCCCCCGTGACGAGGGCCACCGCGAGCCCGGTACGCCCCGTGCGGCGCGAGCGCCCGCGTGTCCGCGCGGCGGGCCGCCTCAGCGACCCGGTTCCGGCGCGGTGGCCCGAAGCGGCGCCTCGGCGGTGCCGCCCCGCCTCAGTGGCACAGCCGTGCCTCGTGCTCGGCGTGGCCGGTCGGCTCCAGCTGGAAGGTGCAGTGCTCCACGTCGAAGTGGTCGCCGAGGCACTCCTGGAGCGCGTGGAGCAGCTTCTCGTGGCCGATCGCGCTCAGCGCCTCGGAGCGCACGACCACGTGCGCCGACAGCACCGGCAGGCCGGAGGTGATCGTCCAGGCGTGCAGGTCGTGGACGTCCTCGACGCCGTCCAGCGCCAGGATGTGCGACCGCACCTGCGCCATGTCCACGTCCTTGGGGGCCGCCTCCAGCAGCACGTCCAGGGTCTCGCGCAGCAGCTTCAGGGTCCGCGGCACGATCATCAGGCCGATGGCGAGGGAGGCGATCGGGTCGGCGGCCTGCCAGCCCGTGCCCAGGATCACCAGCGCCGAGACGATCACCGCGAGCGAGCCCAGGGCGTCCGCCGCGACCTCGAGGAAGGCGCCGCGCACGTTCAGGCTGTCCCGCCGGCCGCGCATCAGCAGCGTCAGCGAGATCCCGTTGGCGACCAGGCCGACCGCGCCGAACGCCACGGTCAGCCCGCCCGCGGTGTCGGCCGGGGTGATGAACCGCTGTACGGCCTCGTACAGGACGTACCCGCCGACCCCGAGCAGCAGCAGGCAGTTGGCCAGCGCGGCGAGGATCTCGGCGCGGGCGTATCCGAAGGTGCGGTTGCCGGTCGCCGGCCGTCCGGCGATGTGCACCGCGAACAGCGCCATGCCCAGGCCCAGCGCGTCGGTCGCCATGTGCGCCGCGTCCGCGATCAGCGCCAGGGAGTCCGCGAGCACCCCGCCGACGATCTCGGCCACCATGACGGTGAGCGTGATCGCCAGCGCGACACGCAGCCTGCCGCGGTACGCCCCCGTCGCCGTACCGGCCGCCGGTGCGTGCGTGTGGCCGTGGTCGTGCCCAGCTCCCATGGAAGAGGCCCTCCTGTGTCGCGCCCGGTGCACAGTGAACTACGCGTGAGGGGCGCGGGGCAACGCGGCATTGAACACCGTTGTCATATCGCTGACCTGCGGAAACGATCCGCAGGTCAGCGCTTGCCCGGTCAGTCGGGGTGGTGCAGCAGCCAGCCCTGCCAGGCCGACTCGACCATCTCCCGCACGCCCCGCCGGGCGCGCCAGCCCAGTTCCCCGGCGGCCCGCTCGGCGGAGGCGACCGCGCGCGGCGCGTCTCCGGGGCGGCGCGCCTCGACCACGGCGGGCCGGGTGTCGCCGGTCACCTCGCCGATGACCGTGACCAGTTCGCGCACCGAGACCCCCACACCGCGGCCGATGTTCACCGTCAGGTCGCCGCCGAGGTCCGCGAGCCTGCGCGCGGCGGCCAGGTGCGCCTCGGCCAGGTCGGCGACGTGGACGTAGTCGCGGATGCAGGTGCCGTCCGGGGTCGGATGGTCGTCGCCGAAGATCCGCGGGGCGTCGTCACGGGTGAGCCGGTCGAAGACCATCGGGACGATGTTGAAGACGCCGGTGTCGGCCAGTTCCGGGGCGGCGGCGCCCGCGACGTTGAAGTAGCGCAGGCACACCGTCGAGATGCCGTGCGCCCGGCCCGCCGCCCGCACCAGCCACTCGCCGGCCAGCTTGGTCTCGCCGTACGGGTTCACCGGCGCGCACGGGGTGTCCTCGGTGATCAGGTCCACGTCCGGGCTGCCGTACACGGCCGCCGACGAGGAGAAGACGAACTTCCTGATCCCGGCCTCGGCGACCGCCTCCAGGAGCGTGCCGAGGCCGCCGACGTTCTCCTGGTAGTACCGCGCGGGCTGCGCCACGGACTCGGCGACCTGCTTGCGCGCGGCCAGGTGCACCACGCCGGTCACCTCGTGCTCCGCGAACACCCCCTTGAGCAGGTCGGCGTCCAGCGACGAGCCGCGCACCAGCGGGACGTCGGCGGGCAGCCGGCCGGCGACCCCCGCCGAGAGGTCGTCCAGCGCGAGCACGCGTTCCCCGGCGTCGCTCATGGACCGCGCCACATGGGCCCCGATGTATCCCGCTCCGCCTGTGATCAGCCACGTCATGGTCGTCCACCCTATGCCGACCGGACGAGCGGCACCCCGGTGCCTGAGATGTCCGGATCTGTGGTGCGCGGTTTGTGGGCAGGGCCCGCGATCCCCGATGATGATCGCGGCAAAGGCCGGTGGAGGCGACGCTGATCGGCCCGTGAACGGGCGGTGAACGCCGCGGTCCGGGCATCCGATAGCCTCTGCCGACATGCCGCCCGCCTGGTGCAGCCAAGGGGCGCCCCCATCGTGCACACGCCCGGCGCCACCGCGTCGGCACCCAGGGAGTGAGTTCGGTTGTCGACCGCCATCCTCACCGGTCAGCCGGTCCCCGGATCGTCGATCGAGGGTGATCTGCGGTCCCTCGGCTTCGACGTCCGGGTCGCCGCGGACGCCGCGGACGCCGAGACCCTCCTCGCCCAGGTGCCCGCAGACCGGCGCGTCGCGCTCGTCGACGCCCGCTTCGTCGGCCACCTGCACGCCCTGCGCCTCGGTCTCACCGACCCGCGTTTCGACCTCGCCGCGATCCCGGGCGCCGTCACCGCCAAGCCCGCCGGACGCCAGGCCCTGACCCGCGCGGTCGCCCGGGAGAACTCCGCGGGCGGCGGCGCCGCCGATGGGGGTGCCCCCGCGCGGGCGAAGTCGAGCGTGAGGGACGTGGACGGCCTCGCCGACCGCGTCGTCACCGCCCTGGCCGGCGCCGACGTCCGCCGCCCCGACCTCGGCAGCCTCGTCGCCGTCGTCCCCGCCGACCCGCAGGCCCGCAACGAGGCACGGCAGGCCGTCGCCGCCGTCGACGACGAGGCCGTACGCCTGAAGTCGGCCGTGAAGGCCCGCGACGGTTTCTTCACCACGTTCTTCATCAGCCCCTACTCGCGCTACATCGCCCGCTGGTGCGCCCGCCGCGGCCTGACCCCCAACCAGGTCACCACCGCCTCCCTGCTCACCGCGCTGATCGCGGCGGGCTGCGCGGCCACCGGCACCCGCGGCGGCTTCATAGCGGCCGGCGTCCTGCTGATCGCCTCCTTCGTGCTGGACTGCACCGACGGCCAGCTCGCCCGCTACTCCCTGCAGTACTCCACGCTCGGCGCCTGGCTGGACGCCACCTTCGACCGGGCCAAGGAGTACGCCTACTACGCCGGCCTCGCGCTCGGCGCGGCCCGCGGCGGCCATGACGACGTGTGGGCCCTCGCGCTCGGCGCGATGATCCTGCAGACCTGCCGGCACGTCGTCGACTTCTCCTTCAACGAGGCCAACCACGACGCGACCGCCAACACCAGCCCCACCGCCGCCCTCTCCGACAAGCTCGACAGCGTCGGCTGGACGGTGTGGCTGCGGCGGATGATCGTCCTGCCGATCGGCGAGCGCTGGGCGATGATCGCCGTCCTCACGGCGGCCACCACGCCCCGGATCACCTTCTACGCCCTGCTCATCGGCTGCGCCTTCGCGGCGACGTACACCACGGCCGGGCGGGTCCTGCGCTCGGTGACCCGCAAGGCCGTCCGCACCGACCGGGCCGCGCAGGCGCTGGCGGACCTCGCCGACAACGGTCCGCTCGCCGCGCTCGTGGCGCGCGGCACGCGCGCCCGCCTCGGCTCCCCGTTCCTGGTGGCGCTGGGCGGCACGGCGGTCCTCGCGGTGGCGCTCTTCTCCGGGTTCGCCTGGGCTCCCGTCGCGGGCGCCGTCGTCTACGCCGGCACCTCCGGCCAGGCCCTGTACCGCCCCCTCAAGGGCGCCCTCGACTGGCTCGTCCCGCCGCTGTTCCGGGCCGCCGAGTACGGCACCGTACTGGTCCTCGCGGCCCACGCGGACGTGAACGGCGCCCTTCCCGCGGCTTTCGGGCTGGTGGCGGCCGTCGCCTACCATCACTACGACACGGTGTACCGCATCCGCGGGAACGCCGGAGCGCCCCCGGCCTGGCTGGTGCGGGCCGTCGGGGGACAGGAAGGACGGATCCTGCTCGTCACCGTCCTGGCCGCGCTGCTCACCGCTTCGCAGTTCACGGTCGCGCTCGCGGTCCTCGCCGTGGCCGTGGCCCTGGTGGTGCTCTTCGAGAGCATCCGCTTCTGGGTGTCCGCCCACCGAGGCGGCGCCCCCGCAGTACACGACGAAGGAGAAACCGCATGATCGGCCTCGTGCTGGCGGCCGGCGCCGGACGGCGTCTGCGCCCCTACACCGACAGCCTGCCCAAGGCGCTGGTTCCGGTGGGGCCCGCCGGCATAGAGGGCGAACCCACGGTCCTGGACCTGACCCTCGCCAACTTCGCCGAGGTCGGCCTGACCGAGGCCGCGGTCATCGTCGGCTACCGCAAGGAGGCCGTCTACGAGCGCAAGGCGGCGCTGGAGGCCAAGTACGGCCTCCAACTCACCCTCATCGACAACGACAAGGCCGAGGAGTGGAACAACGCCTACTCCCTGTGGTGCGGTCGTGACGTGCTCAAGGACGGCGTGATCCTCGCCAACGGCGACACCGTCCACCCCGTCTCGGTGGAGAAGACGCTGCTCGCCGCCCGCGGCGACGGCAAGAGGATCATCCTCGCCCTCGACACCGTGAAGTCGCTCGCGGACGAGGAGATGAAGGTCGTCGTCGACCCCGCGAAGGGCATGACGAAGATCACCAAGCTGATGGACCCGGCCGAGGCCACGGGCGAGTACATCGGCGTCACCCTGATCGAGGGCGACGCCGCCCCCGACCTGGCCGACGCCCTGAAGACGGTCTGGCAGACCGACCCGCAGCAGTTCTACGAGCACGGCTACCAGGAGCTCGTCAACCGGGGCTTCCGGATCGACGTGGCGCCGATCGGCGACGTCCAGTGGGTCGAGATCGACAACCACGACGATCTCGCCCGCGGACGGGAGATCGCGTGCCAGTACTGACCCGGCTCATTCCCTCGCCGCTCGTCGTCGACATCCGTCCCGGAGCCCTCGACGACCTCGCCGGCGTCCTCGCCGACGAACGCATCTCGCAGTCGGGCCGGCTCGCCATCGCCGTCAGCGGCGGCTCGGGCGCCCGGCTGCGCGAGCGGATCGCTCCCTCGCTGCCCGGCGCCACCTGGTACGAGGTCGGCGGCGGCACCCTCGACGACGCGGTCCGGCTGGCCGGCGACATAAAGGCCGGCCACTACGACGCCGTCGTCGGACTCGGCGGCGGCAAGATCATCGACTGCGCCAAGTTCGCCGCGGCGCGGGTCGGCCTGCCGCTGGTCGCCGTACCCACCAACCTCGCCCACGACGGCCTGTGCTCGCCGGTCGCCACGCTCGACAACGACGCCGGCCGCGGCTCCTACGGCGTGCCGAACCCGATCGGCGTGCTCATCGACCTGGACGTGATCCGCGAGGCCCCGGCCCGCTTCGTCCGGGCCGGCATCGGCGACGCGATCAGCAACATCAACGCCATCGCGGACTGGGAGCTCGCGGCCCGGGTCAAGGGCGAGCGCATCGACGGCCTCGCCGCCGCCATGGCCCGCCAGGCCGGGGAGGCGGTGCTCCGGCACCCGGGCGGCATCGGGGACGGCGACTTCCTCCAGGTGCTGGCCGAGGCGCTGGTCCTCACCGGCGTCTCGATGTCCGTCTCCGGCGATTCCCGCCCCGCCTCGGGCTCCTGCCACGAGATCAACCACGCCTTCGACCTGCTGTTCCCCAAGCGCGCGGCCAGCCACGGCGAGCAGTGCGGCCTCGGTGCCGCCTTCGCGATGTACCTGCGCGGCGCGCACGAGGAAGCGGCGTACATGGCCGAGGTGCTGCGCCGGCACGGACTGCCGGTGCTGCCGGAGGAGATCGGCTTCACGGCGGAGGAGTTCGTCCGCGTCGTGGAGTTCGCCCCCGAGACGCGCCCCGGCCGCTACACGATCCTCGAACACCTCGACCTGAAAACCGACCAGATCAAGGACACCTACGCCGACTATGTCAAGGCCATCGGTAGCTGAACTCAGACCGGTCGTCCACCCCGCGGGGGTGAAGGACCGGCGCAGCGGTGAGCACTGGATGGGGCGCCTCTACATGCGCGAGGTGTCCCTACGGGTCGACCGCTACCTGGTCAACACCAGGGTCACGCCCAACCAGCTCACGTACCTGATGACCGTCTGCGGCGTCCTCGCGGCCCCGGCCCTGCTGGTGCCCGGGATACCCGGCGCCGTACTCGGCGTGGTCATGGTGCAGCTGTACCTGCTGCTGGACTGCGTGGACGGCGAGGTCGCCCGCTGGAAGCAGCAGTTCTCGCTCGGCGGCGTCTACCTGGACCGGGTCGGCGCCTACCTCACCGACGCCGCGGTGCTCGTCGGCTTCGGGCTGCGCGCCGCCGACCTGTGGGGCGGCGGCCGGATCGACTGGCTGTGGGCCTTCCTCGGCACCCTGGCCGCGCTCGGCGCGATCCTGATCAAGGCCGAGACCGACCTGGTCGGCGTCGCCCGCCACCAGGGCGGACTGCCGCCGGTGAAGGAGGCCGCCGCCGAGATGCGCTCCTCCGGCATGGCGCTGGCCCGCAGGGCCGCCGCCGCGCTGAAGTTCCACCGGCTGATCCTCGGTATCGAGGCGTCCCTGCTGATCCTGGTCCTGGCGATCGCCGACCAGATGCGCGGCGACCTGTTCTGGTCCCGCATCGGCGTCGCCGTGCTGGCCGGCATCGCGCTGCTGCAGACCCTGCTGCACCTGGTGTCCATCCTCGCCTCCAGCAGGCTCAGGTGAGCGGCATGAAGGTCGGCGCGGTCATCATCACCATGGGCAACCGCCCGGACGAACTGCGCGCCCTGCTCGACTCGGTGGCCAAGCAGGAGGGCGACCCCGTCGAGGTCGTCGTGGTCGGCAACGGCTCGCCGGTCCCGGACGTCACGGAGTTCTCCTCCCACGTCCGCACCGTCGAGCTGCCCGAGAACCTCGGCATCCCCGGCGGCCGCAACGTCGGCATCGAGGCCTTCGGGCCCGGCGGCCGCGACGTCGACATCCTGCTCTTCCTCGACGACGACGGCCTGCTCGCCCGGCACGACACGGCCGAGCTGTGCCGCCGGGCCTTCGCCGCCGACCCGAAGCTCGGCATCGTCAGCTTCCGCATCGCCGACCCCGACACCGGCGTCACCCAGCGCCGGCACGTCCCGCGCCTGCGCGCCTCCGATCCGATGCGCTCCTCCCGGGTCACCACCTTCCTCGGCGGCGCCAACGCCGTCCGCACGAAGGTCTTCGCCGACGTCGGCGGCCTGCCGGACGAATTCTTCTACGCCCACGAGGAAACCGATCTGGCATGGCGGGCCCTCGACGCGGGCTGGATGATCGACTACCGGTCCGACATGGTGCTGTACCACCCCACGACCGCGCCCTCGCGGCACGCGGTCTACCACCGCATGGTCGCCCGCAACCGCGTGTGGCTGGCCCGCCGCAACCTGCCCGCGCTCCTCGTCCCGGTCTACCTCGGGGTGTGGCTGCTGCTCACCCTGGTGCGCCGTCCCTCGCGGCCCGCGCTGAAGGCGTGGTTCGGCGGTTTCCGGGAGGGCTGGACCACCCCGTGCGGTCCCCGCCGGCCCATGAGGTGGCGTACGGTATGGCGGCTGACCCGGCTGGGCCGGCCTCCCGTGATCTGACAAGCTCGTTCCTGCGAGCGACCGGACCCCGACCGGGTCCCCGGCTCGACCCCCTGCCCGTACAGGGCTGCGCAATCCCGGAGACGAAAGTTATTCACCAGTGAGTGAGACAACACACGACGCCCTGGTCGCGGTGAGCGCGCCCCCGTCGCCCGACGAGGGCCTCACGGCGGCACAGCTCGCCGCCAAGTACGGGCTCACCGTGAGCGGCGCCCGGCCCTCCCTGGTCGAGTACGTCCGCCGGCTGTGGGACCGGCGCCACTTCATCCTCGCCTTCTCCCGGGCGAAGCTGACCGCCCAGTACAGCCAGGCGAAGCTCGGCCAGCTGTGGCAGGTGGCGACCCCGCTGCTGAACGCGGCCGTGTACTTCTTCATCTTCGGCATGATCCTCAAGGCCAACCGGGGCCTGCCGCGCGAGGTGTACATCCCCTTCCTGGTCACGGGCGTGTTCGTGTTCACCTTCACGCAGAGTTCCGTGATGGCGGGCGTGCGGGCGATCTCCGGCAACCTCGGGCTGGTCCGCGCGCTGCACTTCCCGCGCGCCTCCCTGCCGATCTCCTTCGCGCTGCAGCAGCTCCAGCAGCTGCTGTTCTCGATGATCGTGCTGTTCGCCGTCGCCGTCGCCTTCGGCAGCTACCCGGACCTGTCCTGGCTGCTGATCGTCCCGGCGCTCACCCTGCAGTTCCTGTTCAACACCGGCCTCGCGCTGATCTTCGCCCGGGCCGGCGCCAAGACCCCCGACCTGGCGCAGCTCATGCCGTTCGTGATGCGCACCTGGATGTACGCGTCCGGCGTCATGTTCTCCATCCCGATCATGCTGGCCGACAAGCCGCAGTGGGTGGCGAACGTCCTGCAGTGGAACCCGGCCGCGATCTACATGGACCTGATGCGCTTCGCCCTCATCGAGGGCTACGGCGCCGAGAACCTCCCCGACCACGTGTGGGCGGTCGCCGGAGGATGGGCCGCGCTGATCGCCGTCGGCGGCTTCGTGTACTTCTGGAAGGCGGAGGAGAGGTACGGCCGTGGCTGAGCCGACAACCGAGCGGGAGCCGGTCCGGCCCGACGAGGGCGAGCGGATCCCCACCGTCATCGCCGACGAGCTGCACATCGTCTACCGCGTCAACGGCGCCAGGTCCGGCAAGGGCAGCGCCACCGCCGCCCTCAGCCGGATCCTCAGGCGGGGCTCCGACGACACGGCGCGCGGCGTGCGCAAGGTGCACGCGGTCAAGGGCGTCTCCTTCGTCGCCTACAAGGGTGAGGCGGTCGGCCTGATCGGCTCCAACGGCTCCGGCAAGTCGACCCTGCTGCGCGCCATCGCCGGCCTGCTCCCGGCGGAGAAGGGCCGCGTCTACACCAACGGCCAGCCCTCCCTGCTCGGTGTCAACGCGGCGCTGATGAACGACCTGACCGGTGAGCGCAACGTCATCCTCGGCGGCCTCGCGATGGGCATGTCCCGCGAGGAGATCAAGGAGCGCTACCAGCAGATCGTCGACTTCTCCGGCATCAACGAGAAGGGCGACTTCATCACCCTGCCGATGCGCACCTACTCCTCCGGCATGGCGGCCCGGCTGCGCTTCTCCATCGCCGCCGCCAAGGACCACGACGTCCTGATGATCGACGAGGCCCTGGCCACCGGCGACCGCAAGTTCCAGAAGCGCTCCGAGCAGCGCATCCGCGAGCTGCGCAAGGAAGCCGGCACGGTGTTTCTGGTCAGTCACAACAACAAGTCGATCCGGGACACCTGCAACCGGGTCCTGTGGCTGGAGCGGGGCGAGCTGCGCATGGACGGACCCACGGACGAGGTCCTCAAGGAGTACGAGAAGTTCACCGGCAAATAGGGCATCCCGGCCTCGCCCCGATGGCCCGGAACGCTTCCCCGGGCCCCGTCGCAACCTTGGCGGCGGGGCCCCGCGTCTGCAAAGGAAACGTCAACTCGGCCCAGTCTCAGGAAGCTTGACGCCAATCGGTGTGTTCTTGTGATGTGCAGGACACCCCAGGGATCACCGCTGCGCTGTACAACGTAAGCTGTAACGGTCTCGAAAGGCGGCAAGTAGGGCGATAACGCGCCACACCCTCCACCGGGACGGCCGTACGGAGGGCCGGGCGGCGTGTCCGAAATAGTGCGTATCGGGTCGGCAGTGTAGAACGGGAGATGTGACGGCAATGGCTACGGAGACTCCCCGGCTGAGCGCAGCGTGTGCCGTCCCCGTTCCGGGCAGCCGGCGGTGACGGGAACCGACACGTCGCACACCGGTGATCCGGAGCGCGGCACGCTCGACAAGGCCGCGGGTGAGAACTTCCCCGTGGCGCCGTTCTTCCTGCCCAGGGCCTGGCGCACCGACCTCATGGCCGTCTACGGCTTCGCCCGCCTCGTCGACGACATCGGCGACGGCGACCTCGCCCCCGGCGGCGGCGACGCCCGGCTGCTCGGCGTGGAGCCCGCGGACGCCGAGGACCGGCTGCTGCTCCTGGACGCCTTCGAGACCGACCTGCGCCGCGTCTTCGACGGCACGCCCCGCCACCCCCTGCTGCGCCGCCTGCAGCCCACGGTGCGCCGCCACGCGCTGACCCCCGAGCCCTTCCTCGGCCTGATCGCCGCCAACCGCCAGGACCAGCTCGTCACCCGCTACGAGACCTACGACGACCTCCTCGCCTACTGCGAGCTGTCGGCCAACCCGGTCGGCCGCCTGGTCCTGTCCGTCACCGGCACCTCGACGCCCGAGCGCATCCGCCTGTCGGACGCGATCTGCACGGCGCTGCAGATCGTCGAACACCTGCAGGACGTCGCCGAGGACCTCGGACGGGACCGCGTCTACCTGCCCGCCGCGGACATGAAACGTTTCCACGTCCGGGAGGCGGACCTCGCCACCCCCGTCGCGAACGCATCGGTGCGCGCGCTGGTCGCATACGAAACAGAACGCGCCCTCTTTCTCCTGAATGAAGGCGCCCCCCTCGTGGGTAGCGTCCACGGCAGGTTGAAGTTGCTGCTCGCAGGGTTCGTGGCGGGAGGAAGGGCGGCGGTCCACGCGATCGCCGCAGCCGGATACGACGTACTTCCCGGCCCGCCCAAGCCCGGCAAGATCCGGTTGCTGCGTGAGGTGGGCGTGACTCTGCGAGGAGAGGGGTGATCCGGACCGTGGAGTTCGAACCACACGTGTCCGCACCGGTACTCGCCGCCTACCGCTACTGCGAGGCCGTCACCGGACAGCAGGCCCGCAACTTCGCCTACGGCATCAGACTGCTGCCGGTGCCCAAGCGCCGTGCCATGTCCGCGCTGTACGCGTTCTCGCGGCGCGTCGACGACATCGGCGACGGCGAACTGGCGGACGAGGTCAAGGTGGCGCGGCTGGAGGACACCCGGGCGACGCTGGCCCGGGTGCGCGAGGGCGGGATCGCCGAGGACGACACCGACCCGGTCGCGGTCGCCCTCGCGCACGCCGCCGACGCCTTCCCGATCCCGCTCGGCGGCCTGGACGAGCTGATCGACGGCGTCCTGATGGACGTACGCGGCGAGACCTACGAGACCTGGGACGACCTGAAGGTGTACTGCCGCTGCGTCGCGGGCGCCATCGGGCGCCTCTCGCTCGGCGTGTTCGGCACGGAGCCGGGGGCGCGCGGCGCCGAGCGCGCGCCCGAGTACGCCGACACGCTCGGCCTCGCGCTCCAGCTCACCAACATCCTCAGGGACGTGCGCGAGGACGCCGAGGGCGGACGGACCTATCTGCCCGCCGACGACCTCGCGAAATTCGGGTGCGCGGCCGGCTTCGGCGGGCCGAAACCACCGGACGGCTCCGACTTCGCGGGCCTCGTGCACTTCGAAGTGCGACGGGCCCGCACGCTTTTCGCCGAGGGCTACCGCCTGCTGCCCATGCTCGACCGGCGCAGCGGCGCCTGCGTCGCTGCCATGGCCGGCATCTACCGCCGCCTGCTCGACCGGATCGAGCGCGATCCCGAGGCCGTGCTGCGCGGCCGGGTCTCGCTGCCGGGGCGGGAGAAGGCGTACGTCGCCGTCCGGGGTCTGTCCGGCCTGGACACCCGGCAGGTGAGCCGGAGGACCGTCAGGAGGCGCGCCTGATGGACAGTCCGGTGCACGGCGATCCCGCCGCCGAGAACGGTGCGGAACGGTACGCGACCCTCCGCGGGGCTACGGCGTCGCTGACGGGGCCGGCCTGCCGTGACCCGTTCCGCCGCCACCGCGGCGGCCGCGCGGGGGAGGACGCACGATGACCCACGGCACGCGGTCCCACGATCCGCTCGCGAACCCCGCCCGGCGCGTCGGCGGGGACGCCGTCGTGGTCGGCGGCGGACTCGCCGGCGTCACCGCCGCGCTCGCGCTCGCCGACGCCGGAGTGCGCGTCACCCTGCTGGAGGGCCGCCCCCGGCTGGGCGGGCTCGCCTTCTCCTTCCAGCGCGGCGACCTCACCGTCGACAACGGACAGCACGTGTACCTGCGCTGCTGCACCGCCTACCGGTGGTTCCTCGACCGCATCGAGGCCACCGCGCTGGCCCCGCTGCAAAGCCGCCTCGACGTGCCGGTGGTCGACGTGGCCCGGCCCGAGGGGCGGCGGCTGGGCAGACTGCGGCGCGACCCGCTGCCGGTCCCGCTGCACCTGGGGCGCAGCCTGGCGACGTACCCGCACCTCTCGCTCGCCGAGCGGGCCCGGGTGGTCCGCGCCGCGCTCGCGCTCAAGGGGCTCGACCTCGCCGATCCGGCGCTGGACGACCAGGACTTCGGCAGCTGGCTGGCCGCGCACGGGCAGTCCGCGCGCGCCGTCGAGGCGCTGTGGGACCTGGTCGGGGTCGCCACCCTCAACGCGGTCGCGGGCGACGCCTCGCTGGGGCTCGCCGCGATGGTCTTCAAGACCGGCCTGCTGTCCGACCCGGGCGCGGCCGACATCGGATGGGCGCGCGTCCCGCTGGGCGAACTGCACGACCGGCTCGCCCGCAAGGCGCTCGAGTCCGCGGGCGTGCGTACCGAGGTCCGTACCCGCGTCACCTCCGTCTCCCGCGACGACACCGGACGCTGGCGCGTCGAGGTGCCGGGCGAGACGCTCACGGCCGACGCCGTCGTGCTCGCCGTGGCCCAGCGCGAGGCCCACGACCTGCTGCCCGCCGGCGCCCTCGACGCCCCGGAACGGCTGCTGCGGATCGGCACGGCGCCCATCCTCAACGTCCACGTCGTCTACGACCGCAAGGTGCTCGCCCGGCCGTTCTTCGCGGCCCTCGGCACCCCGGTGCAGTGGGTCTTCGACCGCACCGACGCCGGCGGGCTGCGCACGGGGCAGTACCTCGCGGTGTCCCAGTCGGCCGCGCACGACGACATCGACGCGCCCGTCGCCGCGCTGCGCGAGCGCTACCTCCCCGAGCTGGAACGGCTGCTGCCCGGCGCGCGCGGCGCCGAGGTGAGGGACTTCTTCGTGACCAGGGAGCGCACGGCGACGTTCGCCCCGACCCCCGGCGTCGGACGGCTCAGGCCCGGCGCCCGTACCAAGGCCCCCGGCCTCTACCTGGCCGGAGCGTGGACCGCCACAGGGTGGCCCGCGACCATGGAGAGTGCGGTCCGCAGTGGCGTGAACGCGGCGGACGCCGCGCTGAGCGCCCTGGGCCGGCCCCGCCCCCGTCACCTCTTCGACGTCGAGGAGGCGGCGTGACGCTCGATCAGCAGGCGGCAGGCCCCCGCACCCCCGGCACCGCAACAAGAGGAGAGACTGTGCCCACTGTGCCCCCGGCCTCGACGGCCGCTCGAGAGACCGCGGTGGACGTGACCGCGCTCCTGGAGCGCGGCCGGACCCTGGCCACACCGGTACTGCGGGCGGCCGTCGACCGCCTGGCCCCTCCCATGGACACCGTTTCCGCCTACCACTTCGGCTGGATCGACGCCGAGGGCAATCCCGCGGACGGCGACGGCGGCAAGGCCGTCCGCCCCGCCCTCGCGGTGCTCTCGGCCGAGGTCACCGGGGCCGCCGCCGAGACCGGCGTCCCCGGCGCGGTCGCCGTCGAGCTGGTCCACAACTTCTCGCTGCTGCACGACGACCTGATGGACGGCGACGAACAGCGCCGCCACCGCGACACGGTCTGGAAGGTGCACGGCCCCGCCCAGGCGATCCTGGTCGGCGACGCCCTGTTCGCCCTGGCCAACGAGATACTGCTGGAACTCGGCACGGTCGAGGCGGGCCGCGCCACCCGCCGCCTGACCCGCGCCACCCGCGCCCTGATCGACGGTCAGGCGCAGGACATCTCCTACGAGCACCGCGACCGGGTCAGCGTCGAGGAGTGCCTGGAGATGGAGGGCAACAAGACCGGCGCCCTGCTCGCCTGCGCCTCCTCGATCGGCGCCGTCCTCGGCGGCGCCGACGACCGCACCGCCGACACGCTGGAGAAGTACGGCTACCACCTGGGCCTGGCCTTCCAGGCCGTCGACGACCTCCTCGGCATCTGGGGCGACCCGGTCTCCACCGGCAAGCAGACCTGGAGCGACCTGCGCCAGCGCAAGAAGTCCCTGCCGGTCGTGGCCGCCCTCGCGGCCGGCGGTCCGGCCTCCGAGCGGCTCGGCGAGATCCTCGCCGCGGACGCCAAGAGCAGCGACTTCGCGAACTTCTCGGAGGAGGAGTTCGCCGCCCGCGCCGCCCTCATCGAGGAGGCCGGCGGCCGTGAGTGGACCGCCGAGGAGGCGCGCCGGCAGCACACCGTGGCGGTCGAGGCCCTCGACACCATCGACATGCCCGACCGGGTACGGGCCGCCTTCACGGCGCTCGCCGACTTCGTCGTCGTACGGAAGAGATGATCATTATCGGTCGAATAACCCTCGCGTAGTCGCCGGCCGGTGCCGAGGTCGAGGCACCGTCCGACGGCGGACCCACAGCAGCACGACTCGCACGACTGCACGAAGGGGAAGCCATGACAGCGACGACCGACGGAAGCACCGGGGCGCTGCCGCCCCGCGCTGCCGCGGCCAGCGAAACCGACAGTACCGACCCCGTGGCGGCGGGGGTCCGAGACGCCGCCGTGCGCGCCGTGGGACGCGCCACCGGCTTCCTGCTGTCGCGGCAGGACGCCCAGGGCTGGTGGAAGGGCGACCTCGAGACGAACGTCACGATGGACGCCGAGGACCTGCTCCTGCGCCAGTTCCTGGGCATCCGCGACGAGGCCACGACCCACGCCGCCGCGCTGTTCATCCGCGGCGAGCAGCGCCCGGACGGCACCTGGGCCACCTTCTACGGCGGACCCGGCGAACTCTCCACCACCATCGAGGCGTACGTCGCCCTGCGGCTGACCGGCGACGCGCCCGACGCGCCGCACATGGCGAAGGCCTCGGCGTGGATCCGCGAGCGGGGCGGGATCGCCGCCGCGCGGGTCTTCACCCGGATCTGGCTGGCGCTGTTCGGCTGGTGGAAGTGGGAGGACCTGCCCGAACTCCCGCCCGAACTCCTCTACTTCCCGAAGTGGTTCCCGCTCAACATCTACAACTTCGGGTGCTGGGCGCGGCAGACCATCGTGCCGCTCACCGTCGTCTCCGCGAAGCGCCCGGTGCGTCCGGCGCCGTTCCCGCTGGACGAACTGCACACCGACCCCGACCACCCCAACCCGGCCAAGCCCCTGGCGCCGGTGACGAGTTGGGACGGTCTGTTCCAGCGGCTGGACAAGGTGGTGCGCGGCTACCGGCCGATCGCGGTGCGCCGGCTGCGCAGGGCCGCCATGAACAGCGCCGCCCGCTGGATCATCGAGCGCCAGGAGAACGACGGCTGCTGGGGCGGCATCCAGCCGCCGGCCGTGTACTCGGTCATCGCCCTGTACCTGCTCGGCTACGACCTCGAGCACCCGGTGATGCGGGCCGGCCTGGAGTCCCTCGACCGGTACGCCGTCCGGCGCGAGGACGGCGCCCGGATGATCGAGGCCTGCCAGTCGCCGGTGTGGGACACCTGCCTGGCCACCATCGCGCTCGCCGACGCCGGAGTGCCCGCCGACCACCCGCAACTGGTCAAGGCCGCCGACTGGATGCTGGGCGAGCAGATCGTACGGCCCGGCGACTGGTCCGTGCGCAGGCCCCAACTGCCGCCCGGCGGATGGGCGTTCGAGTTCCACAACGACAACTACCCCGACATCGACGACACCGCCGAGGTCGTCCTCGCGCTGCGCCGGGTCCGGCACCACGACCCGGAGCGGGTCGAGAAGGCCATCGGGCGCGGGGTGCGCTGGAACCTCGGCATGCAGTCGAGGAACGGGGCGTGGGGCGCCTTCGACGTCGACAACACCAGCCGGTTCCCCAACCGGCTGCCGTTCTGCGACTTCGGCGAGGTCATCGACCCGCCGTCCGCCGACGTCACCGCGCACGTCGTCGAGATGCTCGCGGCCGAGGGGCTGGCCCACGACCCGCGCACCCGGCGCGGCGTCCAGTGGCTGCTCGCCGAACAGGAGCCGGACGGCTCGTGGTTCGGGCGCTGGGGCGTCAACTACCTCTACGGCACCGGGTCCGTGGTCCCCGCGCTCACGGCCGCCGGCCTGCCCGTCTCGCACCCGGCGATCCGGCGGGCGGTGACCTGGCTGGAGTCGGTGCAGAACGACGACGGCGGCTGGGGCGAGGACCTGCGCTCCTACCGGGACGCCGGGGAGTGGAGCGGCCGCGGGGCCTCCACCGCCTCGCAGACGGCCTGGGCGCTGATGGCCCTGCTGGCGGCGGGGGAGCGGGACTCCCGTGCCGTCGAGCGCGGCGTGCGGTGGCTCGCGGCCACGCAGCGCGAGGACGGTTCGTGGGACGAGCCGTACTTCACCGGCACCGGCTTCCCGTGGGACTTCTCCATCAACTACCACCTCTACCGGCAGGTCTTCCCGCTGACCGCGCTCGGCCGGTACGTCCACGGAGAGCCGTTCGCCGAGAAGGCCCTGGCCGAGCCGCCCCGGGTCGAGAAGCCGCTGGTCGAGAAGCCGCTCGCCGGGCAGCCCCTGGTCGAGGAACTGCTCGCCGACAAACCCCTCGCCGAGGCCGAGGGGGGCTGATGAGCGCCCGTCCCGCCCCGGCACCGTTGCTGATCGCGTGCGCGCTCGGCATCGAGCACCTCGCCCTGCGCACCGGCGACCGCGGAGTGCGGCGGGAGGGCCCGAGGCGTCCCGGAACCGAACCGGACGGGTACGGCGCCGGCGGGCCGGTCACCGTGCTGCGTACCGGCATGGGTCCCAAGGCGGCCGAACGGTCGGTCTTCCGTGTGCTCGCCGATCCGGTGCTCGCCGACGCCGCCGTCCTGGCCACCGGCTTCTGCGCGGGCCTGGCCCCCGGCATGCACCCCGGCGACCTGGTGGTCGCCGAGGAGACCCGGGACCCGCGCGGCAACGTGCCGTGCGTCGGCACCGAGCTGCTGGTGAAGGAGCTGGTGCGGGCCGTGCCCGGCCGTACCGTCCACACCGGCCCGCTCACCGGCTCCGACCACGTGGTCCGCGGCCCGGAGCGGTCCGAGCTGCTGGCGACCGGCGCGATCGCGGTCGACATGGAGTCGGCGGCCACGCTGCTGAGCGCGGTCCGCGTGAGCGAGCGCCCGGTTGCGGCCGTGCGGGTGGTGGTGGACGCTCCAGAACATGAACTCGTCCGGATCGGCACGCTGCGCGGTGGAATATCGGCTTTCCGTGTGCTCCGTTCCGTTCTTCCGGCTTTCTTCGAATGGCACCGTTCCTTGCTGCTCCCCAGGAGGTGAGCCAGATGGCCATGCCGCTGCGTCAGTCCATCAAGGTCGCTACATACTTGGCAGAACAGAAGCTCCGCAAGCGCGACAAGTTCCCGCTGATCGTGGAGCTGGAGCCGCTCTTCGCGTGCAACCTGAAGTGCGAGGGATGCGGCAAGATCCAGCATCCGGCCGGGGTGCTCAAGCAGCGCATGCCGGTCGCGCAGGCCGTGGGAGCGGTGCTGGAGTCCGGGGCGCCCATGGTGTCCATCGCGGGCGGTGAACCGCTGATGCACCCTCATATCGACGAGATCGTGCGGCAGCTGGTGGCCAAGCGGAAGTACGTCTTCCTGTGCACCAACGCGATGCTGCTGCGCAAGAAGATGGACAGGTTCAAGCCCTCGCCCTACTTCGCGTTCGCGGTGCACATCGACGGGCTGCGCGAGCGGCACGACGAGTCCGTCGCCAAGGAGGGCGTGTTCGACGAGGCGGTGGAGGCCATCAAGGAGGCCAAGCGGCGCGGCTTCCGGGTGACCACCAACTCGACCTTCTTCAACACCGACACCCCGCAGACCATCATCGAGGTGCTCAACTTCCTCAACGACGACCTGAAGGTCGACGAGATGATGATCTCGCCCGCCTACGCCTACGAGAAGGCTCCGGACCAGGAGCACTTCCTGGGCGTGGAGCAGACCCGCGAGCTGTTCAGGAAGGCGTTCGCGGGCGGCAACCGGCTGCGCTGGCGGCTCAACCACTCGCCGCTGTTCCTGGACTTCCTCGAGGGCAAGGTCGACTTCCCGTGCACGGCGTGGGCGATCCCGAACTACTCGCTGTTCGGCTGGCAGCGCCCCTGCTACCTGATGAGCGACGGGTACGTGCCGACGTACCGCGAGCTCATCGAGGACACCGACTGGGACAAGTACGGCCGGGGCAAGGACCCGCGCTGCGCCAACTGCATGGCGCACTGCGGCTACGAGCCCACCGCCGTCCTCGCCACCATGGGGTCCCTGAAGGAGTCCTTGCGCGCGATGCGCGAGACCGTCTCCGGAAACCGGGAGTGACCCGGTGACCGCCGTCGCCCTGGGCGTGCCCGAGGTGCCGGCCCGGCCGGTCGCCGCGCGTCGCGCGTCGCGGCGGATCCAGGTCGGGCCGGTGGCGGTCGGGGGCGGAGCCCCGGTGTCGGTGCAGTCGATGACGACGACGCGTACCTCGGACATCGGTGCCACGCTGCAGCAGATCGCGGAGCT
>NZ_JAYMHD010000088.1:0-36055 GCF_035656535.1 Streptomyces sp. H51 | reverse complement strand
CCTTCGGTCTTGCGTTTCCGACTCTATCAGATCTTTTCTCGATCCGATTTCCTCGGTGCTTTCCAGGTTCCCGCTCTTGCGTTTCCCTTTCCGGCGGCTCCGACTTTATCAGAAGTTCTGAGTCGGAATTCCCACCCCTCCCGGGACTGGCTCCCGGCGCGCGAAGCGACCGGGTTCCCGTTCAGGCGGAGCCGTAAACGTACTGGAGCGGGGCTCCCCGATGCAAATCGAGGCGCCCCGCTGCCGGTTGGCGCGGACGAGGATCCGTCGGGCCGTCAGACCTCCACGACGACCGGGAGGATCATCGGCCTGCGCCGATAGGTGTCCGAGACCCACTTGCCGAGGGTGCGGCGGATGAGCTGCTGCAGCTGGTGGGGCTCCACGACATCGTCCCGGGCCGAACGCTCCAGTGCCTCCGTGATCTTCGGGACCACCGCACCGAAGGCCGAGTCGTCGATACCGGAGCCGCGGGCCTGGATGTGCGGTCCACCCGTGATCTTGCCGGTCGTCGAGTCCATGACCACGAACACCGAGATGATGCCCTCGTCGCCGAGGATCTTGCGGTCCTTCAGCGCCGGCTCGCCGACGTCTCCCACCGAGAGGCCGTCGACGTAGACGTATCCCGCCTGGACCTTGCCCGAGATCTTCGCCTTGCCCTCGATGAGGTCGACGGCGATGCCGTCCTCGGCGATGACGATGCGGTCGTGCGGGACACCTGTGAGGGCGCCGAGTTCGGCGTTGGCCCGGAGGTGGCGCCACTCGCCGTGGACCGGCATCAGGTTCTTGGGCCGGCAGATGTTGTAGAAGTACAGGAGCTCGCCCGCGGACGCGTGGCCCGACACGTGCACCTTGGCGTTGCCCTTGTGGACGACGTTGGCGCCCCAGCGGGTGAGACCGTTGATCACGCGGTAGACCGCGTTCTCGTTGCCGGGGATCAGGGACGACGCGAGGATCACGGTGTCGCCGTCGACGATGCGGATCTGGTGATCCCTGTTGGCCATGCGGGACAGGGCCGCCATCGGCTCGCCCTGGGAGCCCGTGCAGACCAGGACCACCTCGTGGTCAGGCAGGTCGTCGAGGGTCTTGACGTCCACCACCAGGCCCGGCGGGATCTTCAGGTAGCCCAGGTCCCGGGCGATGCCCATGTTGCGGACCATGGAGCGGCCGACGAAGGCGACCCGGCGGCCGTACTCGTGCGCCGCGTCCAGGATCTGCTGGATGCGGTGGACGTGGCTGGCGAAGCTCGCCACGATGATCCGCTTGCGGGCGCTCGCGAAGACCTGGCGCAGGACGTTGGAGATGTCCCGCTCGTGCGGGGTGAAGCCCGGGACCTCGGCGTTCGTGGAGTCGGAGAGGAGGAGGTCGATACCCTCCTCGCTCAGGCGCGCGAAGGCGTGGAGGTCGGTGAGGCGGTTGTCCAGCGGGAGCTGGTCCATCTTGAAGTCGCCGGTGTGGACGACCATGCCCGCCGGGGTGCGGATCGCGACCGCCAGGGCGTCCGGGATGGAGTGGTTGACCGCGACGAACTCGCAGTCGAAGGGGCCGACACGCTCGCGGTTCCCCTCCGCCACCTCGAGGGTGTAGGGGCGGATGCGGTGTTCCTGGAGCTTGGCCTCGATCAGGGCGAGGGTCAGCTTGGAGCCGATCAGCGGGATGTCCGGCTTCTCGCGCAGGAGGAACGGGACGCCGCCGATGTGGTCCTCGTGGCCGTGCGTGAGGACGATGCCCTCGATGTCGTCGAGGCGGTCCCGGATGGACGAGAAGTCCGGCAGGATCAGGTCGATTCCGGGCTGCTCCTCCTCGGGGAAGAGCACTCCGCAGTCGACGATCAGCAGGCGGCCGCCGTACTCGAAGACCGTCATGTTCCGGCCGATCTCGCCGAGACCGCCGAGCGGGGTGACTCGCAGGCCGCCTTCGGGGAGCGGCGGGGGCGAGCCGAGTTCAGGATGCGGATGACTCAAAAGACTCTCCTCACCACACACGCCACGTACCGGTGGCACGTGGCGCGCGTGACGTTCGTGCATGAGCAGTTGTCGTTGTGGTGCGGGCACCGGTGGCCCGCCTATTCAGTTGTGAAGTCCGATGTCAGAGCTGTACCCCGCCCGCGGCAAGATCGATCTTGAGCTGCTCGATCTCTTCCGGCGTGCACTCGATCATGGGCGCGCGCAGCGGGCCGGCGGGCAGGCCCTGGAGGGCGAGCGCGGCCTTCGACGTCATGACGCCCTGGGTGCGGAACATGCCGGTGTAGACGGGGAGCAGCTTCTGGTGGATCTCCGTCGCCTTCTGCACGTCCCCGGAGACGAACGCCTCCACGAGGGCGCGCAGGTCCGGGGTGACGACGTGGCCGACGACGGAGACGAAGCCGACCGCGCCCACCGAGAGCAGGGGCAGGTTCAGCATGTCGTCGCCGGAGTACCAGGCGAGTCCGGAGCGGGCGATGGCCCAGCTCGCCCGGCCCAGATCGCCCTTGGCGTCCTTGTTGGCGACGATCCGCGGGTGCTCGGCGAGCCGGACCAGGGTCTCGGTGTTGATGGGGACGCCGCTGCGGCCGGGGATGTCGTACAGCATGACCGGCAGGTCGGCGGCGTCGGCGACGGCCTTGAAGTGCCGGTGGAGGCCCTCCTGCGGGGGCTTGTTGTAGTACGGCGTGACGACCAGGAGGCCGTGGGCGCCGGCCTGCTCCGCGGCCCGGGCGAGTTCGATGCTGTGGTGGGTGTCGTTCGTGCCCACGCCGGCGACCACGTGGGCGCGGTCGCCGACGGCCTCCAGGACCGCCCGTACCAGATCCGATTTCTCCGCGTCGCTGGTGGTGGGGGACTCGCCGGTGGTGCCGTTGACGATCAGGCCGTCGTTGCCTGCGTCCACCAGGTGGGCGGCGAGCCGCTGCGCGCCGTCGAGGTCGAGTGCGCCGTCCGCCGTGAAAGGCGTGACCATGGCGGTGAGGACCCGCCCGAAGGGGGTCTGCGGAGTGGAGGTCGGAGCCATGGGGAACACGCTACTCGTTGCTCACGGCGGGGTCTGCCCTCGGGTCGGCGCGAAAAGTCCGGACAAAGGTGGAGCCCGGTACTGCCTGCTCGGGGGTTCAAGCAGTACCGGGTCCGTTGATCAGGCTAGATGAACTTCAGTAAATGCCGCAATACGGACACTTCACCCGGCTGGGACGTACAAGTGTGCGCCACCGGGGAGCGTGGACGCGTTACGGCGCCACTCGCCCGTTCGCGTTGAACGCCTGGTACGTGAGCGGCATGAGCCGGGCCCACTCCGCCTCCATCTTCTCGCCCACCATCTCGATCTCCCGCTGCGGGAAGGACGGCACCCTGGCCGCCTCGTGCTGGGTGCGCAGGCCGAGGAAGTGCATCAGGGAGCGGGCGTTGCAGGTGGCGTACATCGAGGAGAACAGGCCGACCGGGAGGACGGAGCGGGCCACCTCGCGGGCGACGCCGGCGGCGAGCATCTCCTGGTAGTGCTGGTACGCCTGGATGTACGACTCCTGCATCGAGCGTTCCACGATCTCCTGCTGAGCCTCGGTACCGGGCACGAACTCGTATTTGCCGGGACGCCCCTGCTGCACGAGTCTGCGGTCCTCGCCCGGGACGTAGAAGACCGGCTGAAGCTCCCGGTAGCGGCCCGACTCCTCGTTGTACGAGTTGTGGACGACGAAGCCGTCGGCCAGGAAGTTGTGCCAGGGGCCTTCCACGGAGAGGTCGTACGTCATCTCCTCGCCGGCGGCCTCGATGGCGACGACCTGGTCCGGCACCGCCTCGGCGACCTCTCCGCCTCGCCGGGCCAGTGCCTGCTCCTCCGCGCTCTTGGTGGCGTGGCACGGCTCACACGCGGGAGCGAGATTCCTCTCGTCGAGGGCCTGGAGCAGATCACCGGTCACCGGCACGACGTGGTCCAGCGAGAGACGCTCTCGTGGGAAGTCCTGGCCGCACAGGTGGCAAGCGTCGACTTCCTTGATGAGCCTCTCGCGCTGCATCGAGGTCCATACGCCGATGCCGCGGCGCAGACTCGGCGGGACCAGAGCCTGTGACGGGCGCGGCGCCGTACCGGCGACGAGCACGGCGTCCCCGACGGTGAGCTCCCCCGCCTTGCACCAGCCCTCGGGGGTGAACAGAGCGTGGTCGACGGTACAGCGGAGTGTCTTGCCGGAGGCGGTGCTGATCTTGATGAGCGGCTTGACGCCCGACTCGATCACGTCGACGATCCTCGCCCGCTGGGCGAGCAGAGTTTCCTCGTCGTAGCAGCGCACGTGATTGCGGCGCACGGATTCGAGCTTGCGGATACGAGTGCTGGGGTGCAGCTCCCGGAACTCGGCTACGGCCGACTCGGCCGCCTCACGGTTCTCGTACAGGCCCAGGTAGTGGTTGGTGTCGCCGCGCCGCACCTGCGCCATCCACTTGCCCGCCCGGCTGTGCCAGGTGACGCCGCCGGCCGAGTGCGGCAGGCGGTCCTCCACGCCCGTGTGCCAGAGCTCGTACAGCTCGGCGATGGGCCTCCGGCGCAGATGACCGGCTTCGCTCTCGAGGGTGATCTCGGTGTCCCCGGCGATGCACCAACCCACGCGGTGTCGCATGAACTCGCGGAAGACGAAGATCGGGGCGCTGATGAAGAACGTCATCGAGTTGTGTTCGAAAGGACTGCCGTGCCGGTCCCGCATCAGGTAGTTGATCAGGCCCTTGGAGCGCTCCGGGTCCTTCCGCAGCTCGTCCAGGGACTGCTCGCCGGCGGTGGAGACGCGTGCGGCCCACAGGACGTCGGAGTCGGCCGCGCTGTGCTTGACCAGCTCGACGGTGACATCGCTCCGGAAGCTGGGCTTGAGGTCGTCGGCGGGGGTGTCGGTCACGGCTCGGCGGGTCCTTCCATCACGTCTCTCGGGCGGCGCCCACTCTACGTCCCGGCACCCGGCACCGCTGACGCGTCCGGGCCCCCGATGCTGGTGGGCGGGGGCCCGGGCGGATAGCCTCACCGGTCAGTACAGCCCGCGCATGGATCGAGTGAGGACCAGTCGTGCCCCTGCCCTTCCTGACGGCCGACCGTACTTTCGAGGCGACCGACGACGTCGCGTTGCCGTTCGACGACCGGGAGCGCTGGCGACGCCCCTACCGGCCGGGGCCGTGGCGGGTGGGGGCGGCGGCGATCCTGCTGCTGCTGGCCTCGTTCGTGCTGTTCGCGGCGGTCGCCACCGCGTTCACCGCTCCGCCGGCGCGGGCCGGCGCGGTCTTCGGCGCCGCTCTGGCCGTCATCGCGGGCGCCCTGCGGCTGCTGCGCATGGGCGTGTGGGTGAGCCCGCGGGGCCTGCGCCACGTCGGCTTCGCGGGGACCCGCACCACGCCCTGGGAGCGGGTGGTGGCCGTGCGGACGGTGCAGCAGCCGGTGCGCTGGCTGGGGCTGCCGCGGACCGTGCAGGGTCAGGCGCTGACGCTCGTGCGGCGGGACCGTTCCGCGGGCGGCGCACCGCCCCTGATGACCACCCACAACGCCGACTTCCTCGGCCGCTTCCAGGCGTTCGACCGGGCGGCCGACACGATCGAGGCGTGGGCCGCGGAGAACCGGCGGGCCTGAGCCCGGGAGCGTGGTGCGGAAGGGGCCGTCCGGGTGGACGGCCCCTTCCGCGTCCGGGTCCGCGGGTGCGGTTTCCGCGTCCGCGGGTGCGGTATCCGCACCCGCGAGTGCGGTATCCGCGTCCGCGAGTGCGGTATCCGCGTCCGCGGGTGCGATCGGTGGTGGACCGTCCGGGCGGTGTCGTTCGCGGGGGCCGCGGGCACCGAGGGCCGGACCGTTCCGGTCGGGGCGCAGCCCGCGGAGGATTGCGTCCCGCCCGCGCCGGAGCAGTCGGCGACGGGGGCGCCGCGTGCGCTTTCCGTGCCGCGCGTGTGCGGCCGGGCCGGTGCTTCGAGCGCGCGTGAAGACGAGGGGGCGGGGCGAGGGCAAGGTGGCGTGCTTGAGGCGAGGGCCAGCGCCCGGGCGGGCATGCAGGCGCGTGGAAGCCCCGTCTCGGGCGGGCATGCAGGCGCGTGGAAGCCCCGTCTCGGGTGTGCGTGTGGGTGTTGCGGTCAGGCGTCGGCGGGGCGGTTGTCGTGGAGGGCTATGGCGCGCTGCATGGCCTTGCGGGCCCGTGGGGTGTCGCGGGCGTCGTGGTAGGCGACGGCCAGGCGGAACCAGCTGCGCCAGTCGTCCGGCGCGGCCTCCGTCTCGGCCTTGCGCCGGGCGAAGACCTCGTCGGCCGAGTCGCGGTCGATGCGGCCGGCCGGGGTGCGTTTCAGCTCGTCGACCGGCAGGCCGCCCTCGGCTTCGAGTTCGGCGGCGAGCCGGTTGGCCTTGCGGACGAACTGGGTGTTCTTCCACAGGAACCACACGCCGATGACCGGCAGGATCAGCACCGCCACGCCGAAGGTGACGGTCAGTAGGGTGCCGGACTGGATGAGCATGACGCCGCGGCTGCCGACCAGGACGAAGTAGAAGACCAGGACGGCGGCCGTGACGGTGTAGGAGATCTTCGCGCGCATGATGTCGCCGGGCTCAGCCCAGGTCCAGGAAGTGTTCCAGGCCGAAAGTGAGGCCGGGGGCCGTCACGACCCGGCGGGCGCCCAGCAGGATGCCCGGCATGAAGCTGCTGTGGTGGAGGGAGTCGTGCCGGATGGTGAGGGTCTCGCCCTCGCCGCCCAGCAGGACTTCCTGGTGGGCCAGCAGGCCGCGCAGGCGGACGGCGTGGACGGGGACGCCGTCCACGTTCGCGCCACGTGCGCCGTCCAGGGCGGTCGCCGTGGCGTCCGGCGCCGGGGGCGAGCCCGCCTTCGCGCGGGCCGCGGCGATGAGCTGGGCGGTGCGGGTGGCGGTGCCGGACGGGGCGTCCACCTTGTTCGGGTGGTGCAGCTCGACGACCTCGACGGACTCGAAGTACGGCGCCGCGATCTGCGCGAACCTCATGGTGAGCACGGCGCCGATGGAGAAGTTGGGCGCGATGAGCACGCCCGTCTGCGGGGACTGCTCCAGCAGGCCGCGCAGCCGGGCGAGGCGCTCGTCGGTCCAGCCGGTGGTGCCGACGACCGCGTGGATGCCGTGGCTCACGCAGTACTCGAGGTTGGCCATCACCGAGTCGGGGGTGGTGAGTTCGACGGCGACCTGGGCGCCGGTCCCGGCGAGCGTCTCCAGCCGGTCGCCCCGGCCGAGGGCGGCGACCAGTTCCATGTCCTCGGCGGCCTCGACGGCCCGTACCGCCTCCGAGCCGATCCGGCCCTTGGCACCCAGGACCGCCACACGCAGCTTGCTCATGTTGTTGCTTCCTTCGACGGGAGGGGTCAGGCGACGGCGTCGTGCAGGCGGGACGCCTGCTTGTCCTTCAGCGGGCCGATGACCGACAGGGACGGCCGCTGTCCCAGGATGTCGCGGGCCACCGAGCGGACGTCGTCCGGGGTCACCGACGCTATCCGGGCCAGCATGTCGTCGACCGACATCTGCTCGCCCCAGCACAGTTCGCTCTTGCCGATACGGTTCATCAGCGCGCCCGTGTCCTCCAGGCCCAGCACCGTGGAACCCCGGAGCTGGCCGACGGCGCGGCCGATCTCCTCGTCGGACAGGCCGTGCTCGGCGACCTGGTCGAGTTCGTCGCGGCAGATCTTGAGCACGTCGTGCACCTGCGAGGGCCTGCAGCCCGCGTACACGCCGAACAGGCCGCAGTCGGCGAAGCCGGAGGTGTACGAGTACACGCTGTAGGCCAGGCCGCGCTTCTCGCGGACCTCCTGGAACAGCCGGGAGGACATGCCTCCGCCGAGGGCGGTGTTGAGCACGCCGAGGGCCCAGCGGCGGTCGTCGGTGCGGGGCAGGCCGGGCATGCCGAGGACGACGTGCGCCTGCTCGGTCTTGCGGGCGATCAGCTCGACGCGGCCCGCGGTGCGGATGGTGCGCCGCCCGGCGCGCGGGGCGATGGGGGTGGCGTGGCCGTCGGTGAGGGCGCCCGCCTTCTCGAAGGCCGCGCGGACCTGTCGTACGACCTTGTTGTGGTCGACGTTGCCGGCGCAGGCGACCACGAGGTGGGTGGGGTCGTAGTGCTTCTTGTAGAAGCGGCGGATGCGGTCGGCGGTGAGGGCGTTGACGGTGTCGACGGTACCCAGGACGGGACGGCCGAGGGGGTTGTCGCCGAACATCGTGTGCGCGAACAGGTCGTGGACGCAGTCGCCGGGGTCGTCCTCGGTCATGGCGATCTCTTCGAGGATGGCGCCGCGTTCGACGTCGACGTCCTCCTCGAGGATCAGGGAGCCGGTCAGCATGTCGCAGACGACGTCGATGGCGAGGGGCAGGTCGGTGTCGAGCACGCGCGCGTAGTAGCACGTGTACTCCTTCGCCGTGAACGCGTTCATCTCGCCGCCGACCGCGTCGAGGGCGGAGGAGATGTCGAGCGCGCTGCGCCGGGAGGTGCCCTTGAAGAGCAGGTGCTCCAGGTAGTGCGTGGCGCCGTTCAGGGCCGGGGTCTCGTCGCGGGAGCCGACGTGCGCCCAGATGCCGAAGGTCGCCGAGCGCACGGAGGGCAGGGTCTCGGTGACGACGCGCAGGCCACCGGGGAGGGTGGTCTTGCGGACGGTGCCGATGCCGTTCGCGCCCTTGATGAGGGTTTGGGTACGGGCGACGGCCCGCGCCTCCGAAGAGGTGCGGGCCGTCGCCTCGGAGCCACGGGACGTCACTGGTCGGCGTCGTCCTTCTTGGTCTCGTCGGAACCGTTGTCGGAGTCGCCCTCGCCCTCGATCACGGGGACCAGGGAGAGCTTGCCGCGGGAGTCGATCTCGGCGATCTCGACCTGGACCTTCTGGCCCACGCCGAGCACGTCCTCGACGTTCTCCACGCGCTTGCCGCCGGCCAGCTTGCGGATCTGCGAGATGTGCAGCAGGCCGTCCTTGCCGGGCAGCAGGGAGACGAACGCGCCGAAGGTGGTCGTCTTCACGACCGTGCCGAGGTAGCGCTCGCCGACCTCGGGCATCGTCGGGTTGGCGATGCCGTTGATCGTGGCGCGGGCGGCTTCCGCGGCGGGACCGTCGGCGGCACCGATGTAGATCGTGCCGTCGTCCTCGATGGTGATCTCGGCGCCGGTGTCCTCCTGGATCTGGTTGATCATCTTGCCCTTGGGGCCGATGACCTCGCCGATCTTGTCGACCGGGATCTTCACGGTGATGATCCGCGGCGCGTTGGGGGACATCTCGTCCGGCGTGTCGATCGCTTCCATCATCACGTCGAGGATGTGGAGGCGGGCGTCACGGGCCTGCTTCAGGGCGGCGGCCAGGACGGAGGCCGGGATGCCGTCCAGCTTGGTGTCGAGCTGGAGGGCGGTCACGAACTCCTTGGTGCCGGCGACCTTGAAGTCCATGTCGCCGAAGGCGTCCTCCGCACCGAGGATGTCGGTGAGGGTGACGTAGTGCGTCTCGCCGTCGATCTCCTGGGAGATCAGGCCCATGGCGATGCCGGCGACGGGGGCCTTCAGCGGCACACCGGCGTTCAGCAGCGACATGGTGGAGGCGCAGACCGAGCCCATGGACGTCGAGCCGTTGGAGCCGAGGGCCTCGGAGACCTGGCGGATCGCGTAGGGGAACTCCTCACGCGTCGGCAGGACCGGCACCAGGGCGCGCTCGGCGAGGGCGCCGTGGCCGATCTCGCGGCGCTTGGGGGAGCCGACGCGGCCGGTCTCGCCGGTGGAGTACGGCGGGAAGTTGTAGTTGTGCATGTAGCGCTTGCGGGTCACCGGGGAGAGGGTGTCCAGCTGCTGCTCCATGCGCAGCATGTTGAGGGTGGTGACGCCCAGGATCTGGGTCTCGCCACGCTCGAACAGGGCGGAGCCGTGGACCCGCGGGATGGCCTCGACCTCGGCGGCCAGGGTGCGGATGTCGGTGACACCGCGGCCGTCGATGCGCTTCTTCTCCTTGATGACGCGCTCGCGGACCAGGGACTTGGTCAGCGACCGGTACGCGGCGGAGATCTCCTTCTCGCGGCCCTCGAACTCCGGCAGGAGCTTCTCGGCGGCGAGGGTCTTGACGCGGTCCAGCTCGGCCTCGCGCTCCTGCTTGCCGGCGATGGTGAGCGCCTGGGCGAGCTCGGGCTTGACCGCGGCGGCCAGCGCCTCCAGGACGTCGTCCTGGTAGTCGAGGAAGATCGGGAACTCGGCGGTCGGCTTGGCGGCCTTCGCGGCGAGGTCGGCCTGGGCCTTGCACAGCACCTTGATGAAGGGCTTCGCGGCGTCCAGACCGGCGGCGACGACCTCCTCGGTGGGCGCCTCGGCGCCGCCCTTGACCAGCTGGATGGTCTTCTCGGTGGCCTCGGCCTCGACCATCATGATCGCGACGTCGCCGTCCTCCAGGACGCGGCCCGCGACGACCATGTCGAAGACGGCGTCCTCGAGCTCGGTGTGCGTCGGGAAGGCCACCCACTGACCGCGGATCAGCGCGACGCGGACGCCGCCGATCGGGCCGGAGAAGGGCAGACCGGCCAGCTGCGTGGACGCGGACGCGGCGTTGATCGCCACGACGTCGTACAGGTGGTCGGGGTTGAGGGCCATGATCGTGGCGACGACCTGGATCTCGTTGCGCAGGCCCTTCTTGAAGGACGGGCGCAGCGGGCGGTCGATGAGGCGGCAGGTGAGGATCGCGTCCTCGCTCGGCCGGCCCTCACGGCGGAAGAAGCTGCCGGGGATCTTGCCGGCGGCGTACATCCGCTCCTCGACGTCCACCGTCAGCGGGAAGAAGTCGAGCTGGTCCTTGGGGTTCTTGGACGCGGTGGTGGCCGACAGCACCATGGTGTCGTCGTCCAGGTACGCCACGGCGGAGCCGGCGGCCTGCCTGGCCAGGCGGCCCGTCTCGAAGCGGATGGTGCGGGTGCCGAAGGAACCGTTGTCGATGACGGCTTCGGCGTAGTGGGTCTCGTTCTCCACTAGCGTTTTCTCCGATACTTTTCGTCTTTTGCCCCGCCTGCCCGTGTGACAGGGGGACCGTCACGGAGAAGCGCGCCGTCTGGTGCGGGCCGGTCTTCGATCGAAGCACCCGGGGCTCACGCCCGGGGGCCACTACCGAGGACCGGCGGCGGCGAGGTGCGCTTCTCGCTGTGTCGTTCGTACGTCGTACGTCGTGCGTTGCGCGGTTCGCGTTGTGCGTTTTGCTACCACACTACAAAGCGCGGGTGACACTCCGCATGTTTCCGCACGTACGGTGAAGGTTTCCGTACCTACGGCAAAGGGAGCGGTCCCGATCCCTCCGGGAACCGCTCCCTTCACGGCGTCTTACTTGGCGCCCGCCGCACCACGGCGGATGCCGAGGCGGTCGACCAGCGCACGGAAGCGCTGGATGTCCTTCTTCGCCAGGTACTGCAGGAGGCGGCGGCGCTGACCGACGAGGATCAGCAGGCCGCGACGGGAGTGGTGGTCGTGCTTGTGGGTCTTGAGGTGCTCCGTCAGGTCGGAGATCCGACGGGAGAGCAGAGCGACCTGGACCTCGGGGGAGCCGGTGTCACCCTCCTTGGTACCGAACTCGGAGATGATCTGCTTCTTCGTGGCGGCGTCGAGCGACACGCGTACTCCTCATAGTCTGTGAACGGCCACCGAGTGCCCCCGGTCTGCTTCTCGGGGGAGCTTCCGTGACTCGGAAGGCGGGGATCCGCTGGGCGCGGCCTCCAGGGCGGTGGGCTCCGGGGGCGCGTACACGAACGGCCGTCACTCAGGGTACCAGGAGGTGGCGGGCCCCTTGACCGCGGTCACCGAAGCGCCCGGGGCGGGCCCGCGAGGCCACTAAGGTGAGCGCGGACCGTTACGTAACGTAGGGAAGGGGTCGCTGCGGGATGGCGGAGACGGAGCAGGAGATCAAGGCGCGCAAGGAACGCGAGCGGGACGAGCTCTACGCCCTCGACATCTCCGGCGTCGAGTGGCACAGCGCGCCGGGCACGGAGGAGCACGAGGAGCGGGTCGAGATCGCCTACCTTCCCGACGGTGCCGTGGCCATGCGGTCCTCGCTCGACCCGGACACCGTGCTGCGGTACACCGAGGCGGAATGGCGGGCCTTCGTGCTCGGCGCCCGCGACGGGGAGTTCGACCTGGAGCCGGCGCCGGGGAGCGGGGAACCCGCCGCGGAGTGACCCCGGGCGGGGCGCACGGACGTCGAAGAGCCGAAGTGGGGCGGCACACGCTTGTGCCGCCCCACTTCCGTGTCCGGTGCCGTGTCCCGTTCCGTGTCGGGTTCGGTGCCGGGTTCGGTGCGGGGTCGGTGCCGGGTTCCGTGTCCGGCGGGCCGGGGTCGGTTCATCGGGGCCGGTTCATCGGGGTCAGTGCTTGAGCCCGGCGCTTCCGATGCCGAGGGCCAGCAGTACCGGGTCCTTCGGGGCCTTGTCGTCCCGGACCAGCTCGCGCTTGGCGAAGAACATCCGGCCCTGCTCGTAGACCATGTCCGACTGCTCCGGGTCGCTGAGGTCGTACTCCTCGTCCTCCGGCAGCTGGAACAGCAGGAGCGGGGTCTCCTTGTCCGTGGAGGGGTTCCAGCGCACCACGGCCGCGGGCTGGACGGGGTCGCCGCTGCGGCGGTAGACCAGCAGGTCGTCGCCGCTCATCCGCAGCGGACAGACCATCTGCCTGTCGCGTCCCTCGAACTTGCCGGCCGTCCGGCCGGTCTTCCGGTCGAACGCCACGATCCAGTCCGGTGCCTGGCCGGCGTCGAAGTTCTCCTTGCTCAGGACGTACACCTGGGTACGGCCCGCGACCACGCCGTCGCAGTTCTCCACCACGCCGAAGTACCCCGCCCCGAAGTAGCGGTCCTCGCACTTGGGGTCGTAGCCGCTCATCGAGATCGTGGCGAGGTGCTTGCCGTGGTCGTCGAGCGTGATGAGGTCGGTGACCAGGGTGTCGCCGGCCGCCACGGCGAGGACCGGCGGGTCGGAGGACGGGAGGTAGACGTCCTGCACCCCGGCCGCGAGCCGGTACGTCCACTCGGCCCGGCCGGTGCGCGGGTCGAGCTTCTGCACCCGGTACCGGGTGTCGGGCAGCGGCCCGCACGCTTCCAGCGCGAGCAGCGCGCCGCCACCGGCGAAGCCCCTGTCCTCGCACCGCGAGACGCTCGTGCTGTTCCACACCTGCTTGCCGGTCTCCATGTCGTACGCCACCGAGCCCTCTCCCCAGGCGACGGCGACGACGCCCTCGGTCAGGGTCAGGTTCGTGTTCGTCACGAAGGCGGAGCCGGCGTTCGGCATCTTGGCCTGCCACAGCTTCTTGCCCGTGTCGAGGTCGACGAAGACCACCTGGTCGCAGACGCCCTTGGTCTTCGCTCCCGCCGGCGTCGGCGGCTGGACGACGACCGCGGTACGGCCGTCGGCGGTGACGTGGCGGCTGGTGGCGCACAGGTGGCCGCTCAACTTCAGTTTCCAGGCGACGTCGTCGTAGCCGGGCTCGATGCGGTAGCCCTCGATCCGGTTGGCGACGCCCTTGGCGAGGATCTTCTTGGTGGCCCAAGTGCCTGGTGCGTAGCGGGGGTTGGTGTCGGAGTTCGCGGCGAGGTCCGTCTCCTTGTGCTCGACCACCGGTTGGCCCTCGGGCGAGACGGGGTCCTTCTCCACCGTGTCCCTGATCTCGTCCGGCTTCTGGACGGCGACGGCCGGGGTGCGGTGGTCCGGGGCGTCGCCGTCGGAGAGCGCGAGCCAGCCGCCCACGCAGCCGACGACGGCCGCCACGGCCGCCATGGCGCCGAGGAGTTGGAGGCGGCGGCGCCTGCGGGCTCGGTCGGCCGCGAGTGTGGACTGGGTGTAGATCGAGGGAGGTGGGCCGAAGCTCACGCGAAGAAGTCCTTTTCGGTCGGGTTCAGTTGCGTTCAGTCAGGGATGGTCGGCTGCAGTCGGGGGCAGTCGGAAATGGCTCGGAGCGGCCCCTACTATGCCCGCCGGCCCGCGCGTCGAAGGGGGGAGGTGCGTCGTGGCGGTGGTGCGTACGGGCCTGTGAGGGTTGTCGGCCGGGCCTCCGTGCGGGCCATTCCCGTACATGGACCGCTTTGTTCACCAATACGGCTGCTGCATACGGCACTTACGGGCAGGTGGTGACGCAGCGGGCGGGTGCTCGGAGACGGACAGGCCTGCCGGGGCGGGGCTTGTGGTGATTAGGCTGGGACAGGGCGCGTCGCCAGAACCCGTGGACCCGGCGGTGGCGTCCCAGGGGGAGAGCCGGCGCGTCGGACGACCTCGAACGACTCAGGACGACAAGCAATGGTCGCCCCAGCACGGCATGAGGGTGCTCGACCACACCAGGAGGAACTGTGAGCAGCGATCGGGACGGGATCCGCGGGGGCTGGGCCACACCCGGCGATGACCAGCCCGACGCGGAGTCCGCCATCGAGACGACGGGCGAGTTCACCATCGACTACGCGCCGCCCGCCTGGTACACGCAGAACGCCTCCGGGAATTCCGGTTCCGGCTCGCGTGCCGGGGAGACTTCGGCGCCGCCGTCCCAGGAACCCACGGCCGCACAGGGCCCGGGGCAGGGCGCTGAAGCGGCTTCCGGCGGCGCCGACGCCGGTCCCGGTGCGGGTTCCGGTACGGGCCCTGGTGCGGGTTCCGGTACGGGCCCTGGTGCGGGTTCCGGTACGGGCCCCGGTGCGGGTTCCGGGACATCCGCTCCTGCGGCCGGCTCGCCCTCCGGTTTCTCGTTGTCGTCGCTGCCCGGGCTGACTCCGCCGGCTCATGTGCGTCCCCGGCCGCCGGCCGCGGGTCCCGCGCCCGTTCCGCCTCCTCCGGCTCCGGCTCCGGGGGCGCCGTTCACGCCGCCGCCCGCGCCTGCGCCCGGGGCGCCCTTCACGCCGCCGGCTCCCGCGCCCGGTGCTCCGTTCACGCCTCCCGCGCCTCCCGCGCCGCCGGTCGGCGGTCCCGTCGCGGTGCCGAGGCTTCCGGTAGGCAGTGGATTCGAGCCGCAGCTCCCGCAGCCGCCTCAGCAGTCCCGACCGCCGCAGCCGACGCCCCCGCGGCCTGAACCGCAGGGCGCGGAGGGGTCCGGGAACGGTGACCTGGACAGCGGCGCCACCATGAGGATCTCCGCCGTCCCGGTGAAGCGGGAGTTGGCGGAACACACCGACGCCGCGGTCGTTGCCGCGCCGGAGCCGGAGCCTGAAGTGGAGCCGGAGCCCATGTCGGAGGCGGAGCCGATGGCGGAGGCGGAGACGGTCGACGAGCCGGTAGCGGAGAGCCCGGCGGGTGAGACGTCCGGTGAGGACGACGGCGAGCCCAAGGGCATGTCCGCTGCTCCGGAGACGGAGGACGCCGGGCACGGGGGTGCGGTGGAGGAAACCGCCCCGGGCGACGCCGAGGCGGAGGTCGCGGAAGAGACCGAGGTCCGGGAAGCGGCGGAGGCCGAGGAAGCCGCGGAGGCCGAGGAAGCCGCTGACCATGAAGCGGAGCCCGAGGACAGCGTGCCCGAGGTGGCCGAGCCCTCCGACGTCGTGGGTGAGGAGGCCGGTCAGTCGGACGTCGGCCCTTCGGACGCCGTGGTCGCTGACGCCGAGCCCTCCGACGCCGTACCCGCGGACGCCGAGCCCCATCAGGACAGCGGGCCCCAGGACGCCGCTCCGGCCACGTCGGACGTCCCGCAGGACGCCCCCCAGAACACGCCCCAGGACGCGCCTCCGGCTGCGGCTCCCGCGCCGCAGCCCGTGCTGCCGCCGTTGCCGCCGTCGTACCAGCCGGCCGCCCCGGCACCGGCGGCCCAGTGGCCGACGCAGCCGCAGCAGGCGGAACCGCCGGCGCCCGCACAGCCGCAGCCGACGCCCGTCCAGGGCCGGCCGCCCGTGCCGCCGCAGCCGTTCCAGCCGCAGGCTCCGCAGCCCGCCCCGGCGGCCTGGACCCAGCAGCCGCCGGCCGCGCCCGTCCCGCCCGTACCGGACGGCTACGGCTTCCCGCACCAGGGAGCACCGGCCCCCGCGGCGCCGCTGCCCCCCGCCCCGCAGGACGGCTACGGCTTCCCCCACCCCGGCGCGCCCGCACCAGCACCGGCCCCCGCTCCCCCGCAGCCCAGCGCCCAGCACCCCGTCGGCCCGCCGGCCCCGGCCCCGGCCCCGGCCCCGGCCCCGCAGGACGGCTACGGCTTCCCCCACCCCGGCGCGCCCGCACCAGCACCGGCCCCCGCTCCCAACACCCCGGGCGGCGGCTACGGCTTCCCCCAGGCGCCCGCACCCCAGCCCCAGCCCCAGCCCCAGCAAGGGGTGCCCCCGCAGGCGCCACAGATGCCCCAGCCTCCCGTCGACCCCCGGGTCGGGACCGCGTGGCCGCAGCCCATTCAGCACGACCAGCGGCAGCCCATCAACCCCGGTGCCGCGCCGCTCGGTTACACGGCCGCCGTGGAGCTGTCGTCCGACAGGCTGCTCAACAACAAGAAGCAGAAGGCGAAGAGCGGGCGGCCGACCGCCGCGTCGTCCAGGTTCAAGATCGGCGGGAAGAAGGAGGAGGCCGAGCGGCAGCGGAAGCTGGAACTGATCCGGACGCCCGTGCTCTCCTGCTACCGGATCGCCGTCATCAGCCTCAAGGGCGGCGTGGGCAAGACGACCACGACCACCGCCCTCGGCTCGACGCTCGCCACCGAGCGCCAGGACAAGATCCTCGCGATCGACGCCAACCCGGACGCCGGAACGCTCGGCCGCCGCGTGCGCCGGGAGACCGGGGCCACCATCCGTGACCTCGTCCAGGCGATCCCGTACCTCAACTCCTACATGGACATCCGCCGGTTCACCTCCCAGGCGCCGTCCGGTCTGGAGATCATCGCCAACGACGTCGACCCGGCCGTGTCCACGACGTTCAACGACGAGGACTACCGGCGCGCGATCGACGTGCTCGGCAGGCAGTACCCGATCATCCTCACCGACTCCGGCACCGGTCTGCTGTACAGCGCCATGCGCGGCGTGCTCGACCTCGCCGACCAGCTGATCATCATCTCGACGCCCTCGGTGGACGGGGCCAGCAGCGCCAGCACCACGCTGGACTGGCTGTCCGCGCACGGCTACTCCGACCTCGTCTCGCGGTCCATCACCGTGATCTCGGGGGTCCGCGAGACCGGAAAGATGATCAAGGTCGAGGACATCGTGTCGCACTTCGAGACGCGGTGCCGGGGTGTGGTCGTGGTGCCCTTCGACGAGCACCTCGCCGCCGGTGCGGAGGTCGATCTCGACATGATGCGGCCGAAGGTCAGGGAGGCGTACTTCAACCTCGCGGCGATGGTCGCCGAGGACTTCGTCCGGCACCAGCAGTCGCACGGTCTGTGGACCTCCGACGGCAACCCGCCGCCGGTCGCCGCACCGCCGCTGCCGGGCCAGTTCCCCGGCCAGCCGCTCCCGCCACCGGGCCAGCAGGCCCCCGGTCAGCCTGTCCCCGGCCAGCCTGTCCCCGGCCAGCAGTTCCCCGGCCAGCCGGGCCCCTACCCGCAGGCACCGCAGGCGCAGCACCCGCAGGCGCCCCAGCCCGGTCAGCCGTACGCCCCGGGGCAGCCGTACCCGCAGGCCCAGCCCGGCCAGCCGGTCTACCCGCAGCCGGGGCAGCCCTACCAGCAGCCCCCGCAGCCCCAGCCGCAGCCCCAGCCCGGTTACGGCTACCCGCAGCACCCGCAGCAGCCGGAGGGGCAGAACCCGCCTCCGCCGCCCCAGCAGTAGGCCGGCGGCAGGCCGGGAGCGAACGAAGGGCGGCCGGTGCCCGCGAGGCACCGGCCGCCCTTCGGCGTCACAGCAGCGGTCACCCGGCCGCGGCCACCAGTTGCCGGCAGCGCTCGACGTCCTTGGCCATCTGCTCCAGCAGCGCTTCCAGCGACTCGAACTTCGCCTGTCCGCGGACGAACGCCAGGAAGTCCACGGCGACGTGCAGACCGTACAGATCCAGGTCGACGCGGTCGATGGCGTACGCCTCCACCGTGCGCTCGGTGCCGTCGAACTGCGGGTTCGTGCCGACGGAGATCGCGGCCGGCATCACCTCGCCCTGGGCGTGCAGCCAGCCGGCGTAGACGCCGTCGGCCGGGATCGCGGTGTGCGGCAGCGTCTCGACGTTGGCGGTCGGGAAGCCCAGCTCCCGGCCTCGCTGGGCGCCGCGCACGACCACGCCCTCCACCCGGTGCGGGTGACCGAGGATCTCCGCGGCGCCCTCGACGTCGCCCTCGGCGACCAGGCGCCGGGTGAGCGTCGAGGAGAACGGCTCGCCGCCGCCCGCATCGCCGCTGACGTACAGGTCGACGACCTCGACCTCGAAGTCGTAGATCTTGCCCTGCTCGGCCAGGAAATCGACGTTGCCCGCGGCGCGGTGGCCGAAGCGGAAGTTCGGGCCCTCGACGACCGCCTTGGCGTGCAGCCTGTCGACCAGGACCTTGACGACGAAGTCGGCCGGCGACAGCTTCGAGAACTCGGTGGTGAACGGCAGGATCAGCACGGCGTCCACACCGAGGTCGGCCATGAGCTCGGCGCGGCGGTGGTGCGGGGCCAGCAGCGGCGGGTGACTGCCGGGGCGGACGACCTCGCTGGGGTGCGGGTCGAAGGTGACGGCGACGGCGGGAACGCCCAGCTCCCGCGCACGGTCCACGGCATGCCGGAGGATCAGCTGGTGCCCGCGGTGCACCCCGTCGTAGGAACCGATGGTGACGACGCTGCGCCCCCAGTCCTCGGGGATGTCCTCCAAGCCACGCCAGCGCTGCACTGTGACCGCTCCTCGAACCCGTGTCCGTACTTACCGTTGACCACTTACGCAGGTCTAAGGGTGCCATGCCGGGAGCGGCCTGCCCGCACCGGCATCGAGGCTGTGACGGGACGCACGTGCCACCCGCGCTCAGGCCGGGACACGAACACCCGCGATGTTCTCGAGCGTACGGCGGGCGCCGGGTCCGACCACGGCCCCCCAGGCCTGCGGCGCGTCGGCCGTCCAGCCGATCACGCGGGCCGCGAATCCGGGTACGCGGCGGCCCAGGTCGGCCAGGCGGCGGTCGAAGCGGGCCGCGCCGTCCGGGGTGCGGGTGAGGAGCAGGCCGGTGCGGTGGACCAGGGCGCGGACGTCGTCGCCGCCGTGGCGGACGGCCGTGTGCAGCACGGTGTCCAGGACGGCGGGGGCCTCTTCGCGGGCCAGCAGGACGTCGAGGAGTTCGCGGCGCAGGGGCCGGGAGACGGGGGCCCCGGGAGCGGCGAGGACGGCGGCGAGCGCGGCGCGCATGTTCTCGCAACCGTCGTCGAGCAGCCCGGTGACCAGTGGGAGGAGCGCGGCGCGGGCGGCCGGGCCCCGGTCGAGACGCCGGTCGACGTGGGCGGCGACGGCGGCACACACGCCACCGTCGGAGCAGGCGCGGACGCAGGCGTCGGCGCGGACATCTCCGGTGGTCTCCGGGTGACACCCCGCCGCCTCCCGGCACCGCCCCGCCGCCTCCCGGCACCGCCCCGCCGCCTCCCGGCACCGCCCCGCCGCCTCCCGGCACCGCTCCGCCGTCTCCCGCAGGAGCGTGGCGACCAGGTCGGCCACTGGGGGCGTGGCCGCGAGGACGAGCGTGCGCAGCGCCTCGGCCGCGTGGGGTCCGCGCAGCCGGGCGCGGAAGGCGTCCAGGACCGGCGCCGGGTGGGTCGTCAGGGCACCGGCCAGCGCGTCGGGCGGGAACGACGGGTCGCCCGCCGCGAAGTGCCGCAGGGCCTGCGCGAGATGGCGGGAGCGGGCGCGTGGATCGCGGACCAGGAGGGCGAGCGCGCGGCCGTGCAGGGCGCGGTCGGCGGGGCGGGCGAGCAGCGCGAGGGCCACGTAGCGCAGCAGGGCGCGGTCGGCCTCCGTGCGTAGGTGCGGGGCGGCGCGCAGCCCGTGCGTCACCGCCGCGGCGCGCCGGGCCGGCCGTTCGTCGTGCGCCCACCGGTCGACGGCCCGGCACAGGCCGGACGGCTCGTCCCGCGCCAGCGCGCCGAGCAGTTGGTCGGCGCGCCGGTGCCCGCTCTCGACGAGCACCTCGGTCAGTTCGTCCAGGGCGCGCCGCCGGTGGGTGTGCAGCAGCGCCTGAGCGGCGTCGGCGACGCTCGCGTGCGGGGTCGCGGGCAGCGGCCGGTCGTCGTCGAACCAGCGGACGAGGAGCGGCTGTACGGCGGTGGGGTCGGCGGCGAGGAGCCTGGCGGCGGCGTCCAGGAAGCGCGGGCCGGTGTCCTGCGGAGGGCCGTCGGCGAGGACGAGGGTGCGCAGCAGGCCGAAGCGGACGGCTTCCGGGACGGGCAGCGCACTCCAGAATCCGGGCCCGAACTCCCGCGCGAACGCGCCCCGTACGGGCCGCTCGGCCACGATGCGGTCGGCGATCCGGCGCAGCACCTCCGCGTACGGCGTGGCGTCCGGCACCCGCCGCAGGGTCTCGGCGAGCAGCCTGGCGGACCACCAGGAGTGCGGCCCCGGGTCCGGGGCGTCGTCCAGTGCGTCCGCCAACTCCGTCAGGCGCGCGGCCAGTTCGCGGGTGCCGTGGCGGCGGCCGAGGAACAGCAGCGCCTCGACGACGGGGCCGGCGCGATGGCGCGGCACGGGGTCCGGCCCGGCGTCCGGCGGGGTGCGGTGGTGGACCAGGCGGTGGAGGGCCTCGTCGAGGTCGAGGTGCATGCCCTGGAGCCAGTCGGCCGACTCCTCGTGGGCGAAGCGGTAGCCGGAGCCGGCGGGCACGATGAGGCCCTCGGCGAGGACGGCGGACGCCCACCCGGTGCCGCCGCCGAGCCGTGCGGGGGCCCGGTCCGGAGGGAACACCGCCTCGAACGACGCCCGGTCGAGCGTGCCCCGGCCGGAGCCGAGGCTGCGGCGGGCGGCCTCGTGGACCTGGCCGGCGACCCTGGCGGCGAGCCGGCGTACGGCGGGGCCGCGCAGGCCGTTCGCGGCCGCGAGGCGTACGGCGACGCGCAGGCACATCAGGTCCAGGTGGGCCGAGAGGACGTCGTCGCGGTCCACCCGGGCACAGGAGGCGTCGGCTGCGTCGGGCAGGGCGGCGCGGACCTCGGACAGCAGCCGGAGGGTGAGCGGGTGCCGGGCGTCGGCGCCGCGCAGGGTGCCCGCGGGGATGCCGTGGAGCGCGCGGGCCCGGCGGGCCTCGTCATCGGTGAGGTCGCCGAGGTGCACGCAGGGCGGCAGCCCCGCGGGAGCCGCCGGGGCCCGGTCGTCTGCGGTGGAAGGCGCGGCCCGGTGCAGCAGGTCCCGCGGGAACCTGGTGCCCGCCTCCTCCCAGTACTCCGCCCGGCAGGCCACCACCAGCCGCGCCCCGGTCTCCCGCAGCCACCGCGCCGTCCCCGCCGCCCACTCGGACAGCCGGCGAGACAACGCGGGAGGCGCCTCCTCGGGGTCGTCGAGCAGGATCAGCAGCGGCCGGCCGGCCGCGCGGGCGACGTGCGCGAGGCGGGCCGGGGTGGCGGCGCCGGGTCCGGGGCCCACCGCCCGGACCAGCGCCCGGGTCAGCGCCCGGTGGGCCGCGTCCGCGACCGACGCGTCGGTGTCCCGCAGGTCGGCGCCGCGCAGCCACAGCGTGGGCGCGGGCTCCGCGCCTCGGGTGCGGCGGGCGGCGAGCGCCGCGAGTTCCGTCGTGCGGCCGCTGCCCGGCGGTGAGACGAGCGCGAGGACGGCGGCCGGACCGGCCGTGAACGCGGCGAACTCCCGCGAGATCACGTCGCGTTCGACCGGCCACCCCGATGGCGTCCCCGACAGCACGCTCGATGACGCCCCCGATGACGCCCCCGATGGCGTCCCCGGCAGCACGCCCGAGGGCGCTCCCGCCAGCACCCCCGCTGCCGCGTCCGGGCCGGACGCGGCGGCCGTCAGGTGGACGACTCCGGCCAGGTTCAGGTCGGCGCCGTACGCGGGCACCGTGGCGGCGTTCTCCGCGAGGAGTGCGGCCAGCGGGCCCCCGGCGGCGCGGGGCGGTACGGCGAAGCCGGTGTCACGGTGGCAGGACCGCAGCACGGTGCCGAGGACGCCGACCACCGCGCCGGTCTCGGCGTCGAGGACCGGTCCCCCGGCCGCCCCGCCGCCCCGCCGCCCGGCCGCAGCGCGTCCCGGCCCGCCGTGCCGACGGCGAGTTCCAGCACGTCGCCGAGGTGATGGAGGCGGTCGCCCGTCGGGTACGTCACCGGGGTCGCGCCGAGCACCCGCGCCTCGCGCCAGCCGCCGGCCGCGATGCTGACGTACGTGCCGCTCCGGACGCGGTCCCGCACGGTGAGGGGCAGCGGCTCGAGGCCCAGGCCCTCGGTGCGGACGAGGGCCAGTCCCAGCGCGGGCAGCGCGGTCACCGCGTCGGCGGTCACCTGGCAGCGGCGGTCACCGGGGCCGCGCAGCACCAGCCCGGGCAGGCCGTCGACCGCTTCGTGGGCGGTGATCAGGGTGCCGTGGCGGTCGGCCGCGAAAGCGGTGCCGCGAGGACGGCCGGCGAGGTCGTGGACGCGGGCCAGGGCGGCGTCCGGGGCCGGCCGGGCGCTCCAGGGAGCCCGTTCGTGCCGAGGTGCCTCTCCCGCCATGGTCGAACCTTCCGCCGTACGTCCGCCGTACATCTGTGCGCTGACCTCGACGGTAGGCACGGCATGATCGGCGGCACAGCGCGCGGCGGGAACGCGCCCCCTCGCACTCCCCCGGTTCGCTCCGAGCGCCTGCCCGGACGGGTTAATCGTCGGGGCCGGTCGGACACCCCAGGGGTGGGGGAACCGAGGGGGGACCATGGCGCGGCGGGCATCTCGAACCCCGTGGCCGCCGCTCCGCGGACAGGCCGTCCGGCTCAGCCGAACACGGCCAGGCTCTTCGCCTTGCCCTTCTGTTCCTCCACGAGCGCGAGGAACCGGCCCTCGGGGTCGAAGACGGCCACGGCTCCGGCGCCGGCGTACACGTCCGGCATCTCCAGGCGTACGCCGTTGAGGAGCAGCCGGGCCCGGCGGGTGTCCACGTCCCAGCGGGGGAACGCGGCGGCGGCCGCCTCGGCGATCGGCATCACGGTCAGCTCCTGCTGGAGCCGGTCCAGCGTCTTCGCCGAGTCCAGCTTGTACGGGCCGACGCGGGTGCGGCGCAGCGCCGTGAGGTGGCCGCCGACGCCCAGGCCGGCGCCCAGGTCGCGGGCCAGGGCCCGGATGTAGGTGCCGGAGGAGCAGACCACCGACACGACCAGGTCGAGGACCGGGGTGCCGTCCTCGGCGACGGCGTCCCGGACGTCGTACACGGCGAACGACGAGACGGTGACCGGGCGGGCCGGGATCTCGAAGTCCTCGCCCTCCCGGGCCCGCTTGTAGGACCGCACTCCGTCGATCTTGATGGCGCTGACCTTGGACGGCACCTGCATGATGTCACCGGTCAGCTTGGCGATCCGGTCGTCGACGGCGTCGCGGGTGACCTTGGAGGCGTCGGTGGACGCGGTGATCTCGCCCTCGGCGTCGTCGGTGACCGTGGTCTGGCCGAGCCGGATCGTGCCCAGGTACTCCTTCTCGGTCAGCGCCAGGTGGCCGAGGAGCTTGGTCGCCTTCTCGACGCCGAGGACCAGGACCCCCGTCGCCATCGGGTCGAGGGTCCCCGCGTGGCCGACGCGCCGGGTCCGGGCGATGCCGCGCATCTTGGCGACCACGTCGTGCGAAGTGAAGCCCGACGGCTTGTCGACAATGACGAGGCCGTCGGGCGTCCGGTTGTTCTGGGTCATTCGGCGGTGTCGTCCTCGTCCTCACCGGGCTTCTTGTACGGGTCCGCGCCGCCGGCGTACGCGGCGCCCGCGGACGCCTCGCGCACCTTGGCGTCGGACTCGCGCGCCCGGTCGAGGAGGTCCTCGATGGTCCGGGCGGTATCCGGGAGCGCGTCCGCCACGAAGGTCAGGGTGGGGGTGAACTTCACGCCCGCCGCCGCGCCGACCGCGGAACGGAGCACGCCCTTGGCGCTCTCCAGACCGGCGGCCGCGGCCTTGCGCTCCTCCTCGTCCCCGTACACCGTGTAGAAGACGGTCGCCTCCCGGAGGTCCCCGGTGACCCGGGTGTCCGTGATGGTGACGTGCGAGCCGAGCCGCGGGTCCTTGATCCCGCGCTGCAGCTTCTGGGCCACCACCTCTCGGATGAGGTCCGCCAGCCTCTTAGCCCGCGCGTTGTCGGCCACTGGTCGTCTCCCGTTCTTTCTTTCTCTGCGTTCTGTGGTCAGTCGTCGTCGCCGTGGAAGCGGCGTCTCACCGACAGCAGCTCCACCTCGGGGCGCCCGGCGACCAGCCGCTCGCACCGGTCCAGTACGTCGGTGACGTGGCCCGCGTCGCCTGCGACGACCGCCAGGCCGATGCCGGCCCTGCGGTACAGGTCCAGGTGGTCGACCTCGGCCGCGCTCACGGAGTACTTCCGCTGCAGCTCGGCGACGATCGGACGGACGACGGAGCGTTTCTCCTTCAGCGAACGTACGTCGCCGAGGAGCAGGTCGAAGGACAGAGTCCCCACGTACATGTGTGTCCGGATGACCCGCCGGTACGGGATCGATGGGCCCGCCGGACCACCGGCGGGAACATCAGCACCGTACAACGAACGGCCGGGGCCGATCGACGGAAATTACTCTCCGTCGACCGGCCCCGGACCGGACCGTCTCGGAAGGCCGGGCGCTTATCCGCGCGGCTTCTCCCGCATCTCGTACGTCGCGATGACGTCGTCGACCTTGATGTCGTTGAAGTTTCCGAGGTTGATACCGCCCTCGTAGCCTTCGCGGATCTCGGTGACGTCGTCCTTGAAGCGACGCAGGCCCTCGATGGTGAGGTTCTCCGCGACCACCTTGCCGTCGCGGATGAGGCGGGCCTTGGTGTTGCGGCGCACCTCGCCGGACCGGATGAGGACACCGGCGATGTTGCCCAGCTTGGACGACTTGAAGACCTCGCGGATCTCCGCCGTGCCGAGCTCGACCTCCTCGTACTCCGGCTTGAGCATGCCCTTGAGGGCCGCCTCGATCTCCTCGATCGCCTGGTAGATGACCGAGTAGTACCGGACGTCCACGCCCTCGCGCTCGGCCATCTGCGCCGCGCGGCCGGCCGCGCGGACGTTGAAGCCGATCACGATGGCGTCGGAGCCCATCGCCAGGTCGATGTCCGACTCCGTGACCGCACCGACGCCGCGGTGCAGGACCCGGATGTCGACCTCTTCGCCGACGTCCAGCTGGAGCAGGGACGACTCGAGCGCCTCGACCGATCCGGAAGCGTCACCCTTGATGATCAGGTTCAGCTGCTGGACCTCGCCGGCCTTGAGCACCTTGTCCAGGTCCTCCAGGGACACGCGGCGCGTGCGCTTGGCGAAGGCCGCGTTGCGCTCGCGGGCGGCGCGCTTCTCGGCGATCTGACGGGCCGTACGGTCCTCGTCGACCACCAGGAAGTTGTCGCCCGCGCCCGGGACGTTGGTCAGGCCCAGGACCTGGACCGGCGTCGACGGGCCCGCCTCGGCGACGTTGTTGCCGTTGTCGTCGAGCATGGCGCGCACCCGGCCGTAGGCGTCGCCCACGACCATCGTGTCGCCGACCCGCAGCGTGCCGCGCTGGACGAGGACCGTCGCCACGGCACCGCGGCCGCGGTCGAGGCGGGACTCGATCGAGATGCCCTGCGCGTCCTGGTTCGGGTTGGCCCGCAGGTCGAGCGAGGCGTCGGCGGTGAGGATCACGGCCTCCAGCAGCGAGTCGATGTGCAGACCCTGCTTGGCGGAGATGTCGACGAACATGGTGTCGCCGCCGTACTCCTCGGCCACCAGGCCGTACTCGGTCAGCTGACCGCGCACCTTGGTCGGGTCCGCGCCCTCGACGTCGATCTTGTTGACCGCGACGACGATCGGGACGTCGGCCGCCTTGGCGTGGTTGAGCGCCTCGACCGTCTGCGGCATGACGCCGTCGTTGGCCGCGACGACCAGGATCGCGATGTCGGTCGACTTCGCACCGCGGGCACGCATGGCGGTGAACGCCTCGTGACCCGGGGTGTCGATGAAGGTGATCTTGCGCTCTTCGTCGTTGACCTCGGTCGCGACCTGGTAGGCACCGATGTGCTGGGTGATGCCGCCGGCCTCGCCCGCGATGACGTTCGTCTTGCGGATGGCGTCGAGCAGGCGGGTCTTGCCGTGGTCGACGTGACCCATGACAGTGACGACCGGCGGACGGACGACCAGGTCCTCCTCCGAGCCCTCGTCCTCGCCGAACTCGATGTCGAAGGACTCGAGCAGCTCGCGGTCCTCCTCCTCGGGGCTGACGATCTGAACCGTGTAGTTCATCTCGTCGGCGAGGAGCTGCAGCGTCTCGTCGGAGACGGACTGCGTGGCCGTGACCATCTCGCCCAGGTTCATCATCACCGCGACGAGCGACGCCGGGTTGGCGTTGATCTTCTCGGCGAAGTCGGTGAGCGACGCACCGCGCGACAGGCGAATGCTCTCGCCGTTGCCGCGAGGCAGCATCACGCCGCCGACCGACGGGGCCTGCATGGCCTCGTACTCCTGGCGCCTCTGCCGCTTCGACTTGCGGCCACGACGCGCCGGACCGCCGGGACGGCCGAAGGCGCCCTGCGTGCCACCGCGACCGCCCGGACCACCGGGACGACCGCCGAAGCCGGGACGGCCACCGCCGCCACCGCCGGGACCGCCCGGACGACCGGCGAAGCCACCGCCGCCGCCACCGGGACCGCCGGGACGGCCGGCGAAGCCGCCGCCGCCACCGCCGCCGCCGGGACGACCGGCGAAGCCGCCGCCGCCCGGACGACCGGCACCGCCGGGACGACCGGCGCCGCCGGGACCGCGGCCGCCGGGGCCGCCGCCGGGACGCGGGCCCGCAGCGGGACGCTGCGGCATCATGCCGGGGTTCGGACGCGGGCCGCCGGGGCCGCCGCCGGGACGCGGACCGCCCTGCGGACGGGGCATGCCGGCCGGCGTCGGACGCGGACCGCCCGGAGCCTGCGGACGCGGACCGCCGCCCTGGGCGCCACCGGGCGCCTGGGGCCGGGGACCGGCGCCGGGGGCACCGGGACCGCCCGGACGGGCCCCCTGCGGCCGGGGCGCCTGCGGGCGCGCCATGCCGGTGGAGCCACCGGAGGTGAAGGGGTTGTTGCCCGGGCGCGGACCGGCCGGGCGTCCGCCCGGACGCGGGGCCTGACCGCCGGGACGCGGGGCGCCCTGACCGGGACGGCCCTGACCCTGACCCTGACCGCCGGCCGGACGGCCGCCGGGCTTGGGGGCACCGGGACGGGCGCCGGGACGCGGGCCCTGGGAGGCCGGCGTGGACGGGGCCGGAGCCGGCGCCGACGGCGGAGCGGTGAACTCCGGCGTGGTGGGCGCGGCCGGGGCCGGACGAGGTGCGGGCCTGGGGCCCGGCGTCGGGCGCGGTCCCGGAGCCGGCGCGGGCGCCGACGGGGCCGCGGGCTGCTGCGCCACGGCGGGCTTGGGCGCGGCCGGCGGCCTCGGGGCAGCCGGACGTTCCCCCGCCGGCCTGACGCCGTGGGAGGGGGTCCCAGCCTGCGCCGGAGAGGGCGCGCCGGGCTTGGGGGGGGCCTTCCGGGGTGCGGGCCTGGCGCCGGACTTGCCGTTGCCGCTGCCCGCCTGGAAGGCGTCAGTCAGTTTGCGTACTACCGGCGCTTCGATGGTCGAAGACGCCGAACGGACGAATTCACCGAGTTCCTGGAGCTTGGCCATGACGACCTTGCTCTCCACACCGAACTCCTTGGCGAGTTCGTAGACCCGGACCTTAGCCACTTCGCTCCTTTGAGGTCCGGGTTGCGGCCGGACCGTCGCTAGTTCATGGGCGTACTCATCGCGTACTCATCGAGTGCTCATCGCAATCTCGACCTGCTTTCGACTCGCGAGGTACCAGGCCGCACGGGGTTCCGTGCGGCACGACTTACGGTGTTGCCCGATCGGCAACTGTCGTCTGCTCGACGTACCGGCGCAACGCCTTTGTGTCGAGCGCTCCCGGGGCGCGCAGTGCCCGCGTGAACGCCCGACGGCGTACCGCCTGGTCGAGACAGACCGAGGCGGGGTGCACGTAGGCACCCCGGCCGGGCAGCGTACCGCGAGGATCGGGGACGCACTCGTCCTCGATCGCCACGATGCGCAGTAGGTCGGCCTTGGCCGCTCGCTCCCGGCATCCCACACACGTGCGTTCAGGGCATGTTCGGGCGCGCGTCCGGCCAGACACTCTTAAGTCTACCTCCCCGTACCGACCCCACCCCTTTGGGGCAGAGATCGAACGTTGCTGCGCAGATAACTGTCGTGATCTAAGCGACCTGCGGCTTGGAACTATTCCCCGGTGGCCTGTTCGGTGTCCGGGCGGATGTCGATACGCCATCCGGTGAGCCGGGCGGCGAGCCGGGCGTTCTGCCCCTCCTTGCCGATGGCGAGGGACAGTTGGTAGTCCGGCACGGTCACCCGGGCGGACCTGGCGGCCATGTCCACGACCTCCACCTTGGAGACGCGGGCCGGTGACAGCGCGTTGGCGACCATCTCCGCCGGGTCGTCCGACCAGTCGACGATGTCGATCTTCTCGCCGTTCAGCTCGCCCATGACATTGCGCACACGTCCGCCCATCGGACCGATGCAGGCGCCCTTGGCGTTCAGGCCCGACCGGGTGGACCGGACGGCGATCTTCGTGCGGTGACCGGCCTCACGTGCGATCGCGGCGATCTCGACGGACCCGTCGGCGATCTCCGGCACCTCGAGCGCGAACAGCTTCTTCACCAGGTTCGGGTGCGTGCGGGAGAGCGTCACGGACGGGCCGCGGACGCCCTTCGCCACCCGGACGACGTACGACCTCAGGCGCGTGCCGTGCTGGTACGTCTCGCCGGGCACCTGCTCCTGCACCGGCAGGATGGCCTCCAGCTTGCCGATGTCCACCAGCACGTTCTTCGGGTCGCGGCCCTGCTGGACCACGCCGGTGACGATGTCGCCCTCGCGGCCGGCGTACTCGCCGAGCGTCGCGTCGTCCTCGGCGTCGCGCAGCCGCTGCAAGATCACCTGCTTGGCGGTGGTGGCGGCGATGCGGCCGAAACCGGACGGGGTGTCGTCGAACTCGCGGGGCTCCTGGCCCTCCTCGAGGTCCTCGGGGTCCTCCTTCGCCCACACGGTCACATGCCCGGTCTCCCGGTCGAGCTCCACGCGCGCGTGGCGGCGGCTTCCCTCGGTGCGGTGGTAGGCGATGAGGAGGGCCGACTCGATCGCCTCGACCAGCAGGTCGAAGGAGATCTCCTTCTCCCGTACCAAGCCCCGCAGGGCACTCATGTCGATGTCCACGGCTACGCCTCCTCTGCGTTCTCTTCGTGCTTGTCCTTGCGGCTGAATTCCACCTGCACGCGGGCCTTCTCGATCTCGGGGAAGGCGATCCTGCGCGTGGTGGCCCTGCGCCCCTTGACCCCGGGCACCTCGAGGTCGAGTCCTTCGTCGTCGACCCCCAGGATGCGTGCCACCAGCTCGCCGCCCTCGGCCAGCTGGAACTTCACCAGCCGGTCGGTCGCGCGGACGTAGTGCCGGTGTTCGGTGAGGAGGCGTTCCGCGCCCGGGGTGCCGACCTCGAGGGTGTACTCGCCCTCGCCCATCGCGTCCGTCTCGTCGAGCTTCGCCGAGAGCGCGCGGCTCACATCGGCGATCTGGTCCAGGTCGGCACCGGTGTCGGAGTCGACGACGACGCGCAGCACCCGCTTGCGTCCGACCGAGTCCACCGCGATCTCCTCGAGATCCAGGCCCTGGGAGCTGACGAGCGGTTCCAGGAGCTCTCGCAGCCTCTCGCTGTGGGTGGTGCTCATCCGGGTGACTCCTCGGCCGCGTGTGCTGTTGTGGGATGGGTCGCGTGTCTGGTCAAAGGGTATCGGGTCGCGGGGGGTGTTGCCGTCCACGGCCGCACGGGCGGGCACCGGTGCCCGGCGGCCTGCCGTGCGCACGGGCGGTGCCGGTGCCCGGCGGTGGGCGGGGGCGCGGGTACCGTGATCACGGCGGGCCGCCCTTCCCGCCCGTGTGTTCGTACGAGCCTCCGAGGACGTCTGCCGTGCCGTACCCCCCGCCGTCGCGCGCCCTGTCCGCGCCGCGCAGAAGATCCCTGCTCGCCTCGGCCGCCGGGGGCGCCCTGCTGGCGGGCTGCTCGTCCGGGTCCGGCCCGTCGGAGGAGAACGGGGGCGGCCGTCCGTCTGCCGCCGAGCGGGCACGCGCGCGTGCGGCCCGCGACAGCGCGGACCTGCTGGAGCGGTACGACGCTGTGCTCGCCGCGTTCCCCGGGCTCGCGGAGCGGCTGGTACCGCTGCGGGCGGAGGTCGCGCTGCACGCGGAGGCGTTCGGGGGCGGGGGCGGGACGGCGACGCCGTCCCCCTCGGCCCCGTCGGCCACCGCGTCCGCCTCCGCGTCGGTGACCGCCTCCGCGTCGGCCACCGCGCCCGCCGACGAGAAGTCCGCCCTCTCCGGGCTCGCCGCCGCGGAGCGCGCCCTGGCCGACCGCCGCACGGCGGCGCTCGACGGCCTGCCGGGCGAACTGGCACGCCTGCTCGCCTCGGTGGCGGCGGCCGGCGCCGCGCACGCGTACCTGCTGACGGAAGGCGCCCGGTGAGCGAGCAGAGGCGGTTGCGGGCCCTTCAGGCGGCGCTGGCGGCCGAGCACGCCGCGGTGTACGGGTACGGGGTGGTCGGCGGACGGATCGGTGAGCGGCGCCGGGCGGATGCCCGGTCCGCGTACGACGCCCACCGGGCCCGGCGGGACACGCTGGTGCGCGAGGTGCGCGACCTGGGCGGCACCCCGGCGGCCGCCGCGGCGGCGTACGCGCTGCCCTTCCCGGTGCCGGACCCGGCCGCGGCGGTGCGGTTGGCCGCCGAGCTGGAGGACCGGGTGGCCGGGGTGTACTCCGACCTGGTGCGGGCGTCCGCAGGCGAGCTGCGGCGCGGCGCGGCCGAGGCGCTGCGCGAGGCGGCGGTGCGCGCGGTGCGCTGGCGCGGGGAGAGCGTAGCCTTCCCTGGTCTCGCCGAGCGGGCGGCCGACGCCGGCCCGACGGCGACGCCGACGGCGTGACCGGGACTGGAAGGGGACGACTCGCGCATGGCCTTGGAACCCCCGCGACGCCTGGTCAGGGCGCTCGGTGAGAGCGCGCCGGGCGGTGACGCCTGGCTGGAGCAGTTGCCCCGGGCGGTCCGACAGGCCGTTGCCCTGCGCGAGTTGACCGTCGAGCGGGTCCAGGTGCCGGGCGGGCGGAGCAGTCTGGTGGTGCTGGTGCGGCGAGCGGACGGCACCCCCGCCGTGCTCAAGCTGGCGCCGCCCCGGGCGCGTCCGGAGAGTGAGCGGGCCGCGCTCGCGCACTGGGACGGCCTGGGCGCCGTGCAGTTGCTGGAGCCCTTCGTGACCGAGGGCGTGCTGCTGCTGGAGCGGCTGCACCCGGACGTCTCGGTGCGGTCGCTGCCGGAGGCGAGGGCCCAGCTGGAGGCGGCGGGCACGCTGCGGCGGCTGTGGGTGGGGCCGCCCGCCGGACACTCCTTCGAGACGGTGGCCGAGCGGACCGGCCGGCAGGCGGAGGCGATGCGGGCGAGCGCGTCGGCCAACCCCGAGCTGGCCCCACTGGTCGACGCGGCGCTCGCGGCCCGCGAGGAACTGCTGGCGGCGCCGCCCGAGCAGCGTCTGCTGCACGGGACCTTCCGGCAGAGCAAGGTGCTCGCCGGGGAGCGGATGCCGTGGCTGGCGGTGGGCCCGGACCCGGTGGTCGGCGAGTGCGCCTTCGACCTGGCGCGGCTGGTACGGGACCGGGTGGAGGACCTGATCGCCTCGGCGTCCGGGGCCACCACGACCCGGCGGCGCGTGAAGCGGCTCGCGGAGGCATTGGAGGTCGACCGGGACCGGCTGCGCGGCTGGACGCTGTTCAGGGCCGTGGAGTCCGGCGTGCGGGCGCGCAGGGTCGGGCGGGAACGGGACGCCGAGCTGCTGCTGGAGTTCGCGGGCTGGCTCTGACCCCGGCCCACGCCTGCCCCGGCCGGAGGCGAGGCGGGGTTGCGGTGCGGGGCCGGGGCACGAGCGCGCTGCCGCCGCCCGACGGGAAGCTGTCCGGCGGCCCTGTTCCGGCGGGCGAAGAAGTGAGGCGTCGAGCACCGGCCCGGCCCGCGCGGCGCGCTCCTCACCGCCCAGCCACGTCACCGGCTGTGCTGCTCAGCCGCCGCCGACCCACACCAGCGGGGCCGGGCCGTCCCCCTGCGGCCGGGGCCGCCCCGGGTCACCCGCCGGGGAACGGCGGCCCGGAAGTCCGCCGCGGGAAAGCCCGGCACCCTGCGGGGCGCCGGGCCGGAACCCACAGGGTACGGCCCGAAAACCCCGCCGGGACCGGTCTGGAACGTCTCCGGAGAGCGCACCGGAACCCCGCAGGGGCCGACCCGAAACCCCACACGGAACGCACCGGAACCCCACAGGAGGCCGACCCGAAACCCCACACGGAACGCACCGGAACCCCACAGGAGGCCGACCCGAAACCCCGCACGGAACGCACCGGAACCCCGCAGGGGGCCGGCCTGGAACGTCTCCGGAGGAACGGCCCGTAGGCCCCCGCTCACGCGGTGAGGCGGGCGATGGCCTCCTCGACCGTCAGCTCCTCGCGCTCGCCGGTCCTGCGGTCCTTCAGCTCCAGCACGCCCTCGGCGGAGCGGCGGCCCGCCACCAGGATCTTCGGTACGCCGATCAGCTCGGAGTCCGTGAACTTCACGCCCGGGGAGACCCCGGCCCGGTCGTCGACCAGGACGCGCAGGCCGGCGGCGCGCAGCTGCTCGGAGACGTCGAGCGCCAGCTCGATCTGCAGGGCCTTGCCCGCGGCCACCACGTGCACGTCGGCCGGGGCGACCTCCGCCGGCCAGCACAGGCCCTGCTCGTCGGCGGTCTGCTCGGCGAGGGCGGCGACGGCGCGGGAGACGCCGATGCCGTAGGAGCCCATGGTGACGCGGACGGGCTTGCCGTTCTGGCCGAGGACGTCGAGCTTGAGGGCGTCGGCGTACTTGCGGCCCAGCTGGAAGATGTGGCCGATCTCGATGGCGCGGTCCAGCTTCAGGCCGGTGCCGCACCTGGGGCACGGGTCGCCCTCCTGCACCACCACGACGTCGACGTACTCGTCGACCTCGAAGTCACGGCCGGCCACCACGTTCTTGGCGTGCAGGTCCGGCTTGTTGGCGCCGGTGATCCACGCGGTGCCCGGGGCGACCCGCGGGTCGGCGATGTACTTGGTCTTCTCCAGGCCCTGCGGGCCGACGTAGCCGCGGACCAGGTCCGGCCGGCCCGTGAAGTCCTCCTCGGTGACCATCTCGACGACGGCCGGGGCGAAGTGCGCCTCGACCTTGTCCAGGTCGACCTCGCGGTCGCCGGGGACGCCGACGGCGACGATCTCTCCGTCCACCTTCACCAGGAGGTTCTTCAGGGTGGCGGAGGCCGGGACGCCGAGGGAGGCGGCGAGGGTCTCGATGGTGGGGGTGTTCGGGGTCGGGATCTCCTCGGCGGCCGGGACACCGGAGGCGTCCTGGGGCCGCAGCTCGTAGGTGATCGCCTCGGTGTTGGCCGCGAAGTCGCAGTTCGGGCAGTCCGCGAAGGTGTCCTCGCCGGCCTCGGCCGGGGCGAGGAACTCCTCCGACTTCGAGCCGCCCATCGCGCCGGCGGTCGCCGCGCAGATGCGGTAGTCCAGTCCGAGACGGTCGAAGACCCGGCGGTAGGCCTCGCGGTGCAGGGCGTACGAGTGGGCGAGCCCCTCGTCGGTGAGGTCGAAGGAGTAGGAGTCCTTCATCAGGAATTCACGGCCGCGCAGGATGCCGGCCCGCGGGCGGGCCTCGTCGCGGTACTTGTGCTGGATCTGGTAGAGGATCACCGGCAGGTCCTTGTAGGAGGACGCCTGGTCCTTCACCAGCAGCGTGAAGATCTCCTCGTGCGTCGGGCCGAGGAGGTAGTCGCCGCCCTTGCGGTCCTTCAGGCGGAACAGCTCGGCGCCGTACTCCTCCCAGCGGCCGGTCGCCTCGTAGGGCTCGCGCGGCAGCAGGGCGGGCAGCAGCACCTCCTGCGCGCCGATGGCGTCCATCTCCTCGCGGACGATCCGCTCGACGTTGGCGAGGACCTTCCGGCCCAGCGGCAGCCAGCTCCAGATGCCGGCGGCGGTCCGGCGGACGTAACCGGCGCGGACGAGCAGCTTGTGGCTGAGCACCTCGGCGTCCGCCGGGTCGTCGCGCAGCGTCTTCGCCATCAACTGGGACATGCGCTGGACCGGTGTGTTCGCCATGGTTCTCGTACTCCTGCTGCGGCGTAAGGGTGATGCCTAGGAGGTTAGCCGGGCTGTCGGGGGCGGCGGAAATCGGTTAGCGGCGGCGGAGCAGCGGCAGGGGGGCGCCCATCACGGCGTACGGCTTCGCGGCGCTCGGGAAGAGGACCTGGCGGGCCAGGTCCCGGTAGCCGAGGGAGCGGTAGAGGCCGCGCGCCGGGCTCTCGATGTCGATCGCGGACAGGATCGAGCGGGGCTCGGTGGCGCCGTCGGTGATCGTGGTGATGAGGGAGCGGCCGATGCCGCGGTTCTGGTAGCGCGGGTGGACGTGCAACTCGGTGATCACGAAGGAGTCGTCGAGCCAGCCGTCGTGGCCCCGCGCCCGCAGATACGGCTCGACGACGGTGGACCACCAGTGAGTGCGGTCGTTGGGCATGCCGTACACGAAAGCGACGAGGTCGTCCCGGGCGGTGGTGGCGCCCAGGGCCCGCGCGCCGGGAAACGTCATGTGGCGCAGGACGATCTGACGGCGCACGGCGACCTCTTCCGCGCCGAGTCCGAAGGCGACGGCCTGGACGGCGAGCGCTTCGTCGACCCGGGCGGGAAGGTCGAGCGGGCCGATCACCACGTCGTCGGGCCGGGAGTGACCGTGACCGGGAAAGCGCAGCATGCGGGGAGACTACAGGGCTCGTGACAGCGGCGGGTCCCGGAGCCGGGCCGAGGCTAGAACAGCACGCTCATGAACGCGCCGACCTCGCGGAAGCCCACTCTCCGGTAGGTGCTGCGCGCGGCGGTGTTGAAGTCGTTGACGTAGAGGCTGACGACCGGCGCCACGTCGGCCAGCGCGTACCGCAGGACCGCGGCCATGCCGGGGGCGGCCAGGCCCTTGCCGCGGTACTCGGGGGCCACCCACACGCCCTGGATCTGGCAGGCCCGCGGTGTCGCCGCGCCGATCTCCGCCTTGAAGACGACCTTGCCGTGCTCGTCGAGGCGGGCGAAGGAGCGGCCGGAGCCGACCAGTTCGGCGACCCGGGCCTGGTAGAGCAGCCCGCCGTCACCGGCCAGCGGGGAGACTCCGACCTCCTCGGTGAACATCGCCACGCAGGCAGGCATGATCGTCTCCATCTCGTCCTTGCGGATGCGGCGGACGTAGGGATCCGGGGCCATGTCGGCGGGCATGCGGTCGGTGACCATGAGGGGCTGGTGTCTGCGGACCTCGCGGGCCGGGCCCCAGCTCGGTTCGAGGAGGCGCCAGAGCTGGGCGGTGGGCTCGGCGGGGCCGACGATGGAGGAGCAGCGGCGGCCGGCCCGGCGGGCGCGGTCGGCGAAGGCGCGCACGGAACGCGGGGTGGCGCAGATGGGGACGAGGTTGGCGCCCGCGTAGCACAGCGACGTCAGTATCCCGTCCTCGTAGAAGCCCCACATCTCGCCGCCGAGCCGCCACGGGTCGAGGCCGGCGACCTGGACGCGGGAGGTCACGAAGGCGTTCGCGACCGGCTCGCGGTCCAGGACGGCGAGCGCGGCGTCCAGGTCGCCCGGTTCGAGCACTCTGGAGGTGGTCTGCGTCAACACGTGCGGGGCCTCACCCTGAGGTTTCGCTGATCTCCGCACTGTACCTGGCGAATTTCCGGCGCGCCGCCCCGTGGGGCGGCACGGTGGGACGGGTGCGGCGGCCGTGGCTCCGGGGGCGTTCCACCAGGTCGGCCGCGCACGGGCGGTCGTCAGCCGGCGACGGAGACCGAGGGCTCGCCGGAGGCGACGCCTTCGGCCTCCATCTGCTCCGCCAGCTTCATGGCCTCTTCGATCAGGGTCTCGACGATCTTCGACTCGGGAACGGTCTTGACGACCTCGCCCTTGACGAAGATCTGCCCCTTGCCGTTGCCGGAGGCGACGCCCAGATCGGCCTCCCGCGCCTCACCGG
>NZ_JAYMHD010000087.1:478334-479270 GCF_035656535.1 Streptomyces sp. H51 | reverse complement strand
GGCCTCCGGTCCTCCCGGATCCTGAAGTCCATTGCCACCCCTGAGCTGGGGTGTTGCAACGACCACTAGAACCTGAGAAACAGGGGGCCCTTCGACGTTGTCCGTCTCGGTCGGCCTCGGGACAGGCGTCGAGCCGGCCTCGGAGGGAGTGGGGCACCGACCGGAGGGAGTGGGGCACCGACCGGAGGGCCGGACCGCTCGAGCGGTCCGGCCCTCCGGCGTTCGCCCGTCTGGTGGGCTCGGTCGCACGGTCGGAGCGTCACCGGGACGACGCCGGTCAGGAGTGACCGCCACCGCCGGACGAGTGGTGACTGTGGCCGCCACCGCCGACGGATTCGTGGGAGCTCCCTCTCTGGGAGGCGGCGTGCTGGTTCAGGACCTTCATGATCTCCGAGGCCAGCGCGTCCGCCAGGGTAGGTGCGAGGGATTCCGCCATTGCGGTCGCCAAGGCCTGCGCGAACAATACCCTTTCCAGTTCCGAGGAACGGGAAGGCGGCCGGGACAAGAACTCCACGGCCGCTTCCATCAGAGCTCCAGCAAGTGGGGCTTTCCCATGCTTGACACCGGTGCCGTTGTGCGAAATCCCGGCATCGCGCACCATTTCCTCGAAGACCTCATCGATGAAGGCCTCCACGGGATCCCGTTCCGATTCTCCGCCGGACTCAGCTGCCATTGTCGTTCCTCAAGTCTTCGATTGCCTTACGGGACCTGCCCCCCGGCGCCGACGACGCCGACGACCGGAGGGCAGGGATGTCGCCTTTTCCTGTCAGCGGCGCATGAGCGCGGCCAGCAGCAGCGGGTGCTCGATGCCGGACTCCTCGCCCCCGCGCTCCTCACGACGGCGCATGAGCGCGGCCAGCAGCAGCGGGTTCTGGATGATCGACTCGCCGCCCCGCTCCTCACGACGGCGCATCAGCGCCGCGAGCAGCAGCGGGG